>NYYB01000188.1 GCA_002685755.1 Nitrospinota bacterium | reverse complement strand
GGTTTTTATGGAGTTTTCGACGGGAAGCACCGCCGAGGAAGGATAATAAGGTCGTTTTTGCTAATTCGAGAGCGTTGCCGCATAATTCCGGTTTACAATAATTATACAAGGGCTGTTTTCAAAAACCCCATTACAACCCAACGGCCTTTACTTACGCACGAAAGAGATTTGTTTTGAGTACATCCGGGAGCACGTTGTCAAAATCCGAGGGCACCGACCAGGAGGCCTCACAAGAAAAAAAGGAGGAAACCTCCCGGACTCACGGGAAGGCACCCTCCACTACCCCCAAAAGAGGGCTGGATACCTACGAGCAAATAGACCCCACCATACCCATACTGATCGCGGAAAGGTCGCCTCTTCACTTGCCAAAATTCAAGGTGATGTTCGCAGATTTTCGACTCAAGAATTTGACCATCACAGGAAACGGATACAAGGCCATCACCTACGGACGAGAAAAAAAGTACGGCCTTATTTTGTGGGGCAACCTTTCTCCAACGTGGGCGGAATTAACACCATTGAGGCGCTTCGCGCCGACGGATTAAACACCGACACTCCCATTATCTTCTCATGGGAGGGAATGGGAAAAACCCTCCTTCAGAGGACCTCGTCCATCGGGGCCACCGGATTTCTTCAAAAACAGATTGAAGAAATTCATTTCAGAAGACTTTTTGAGATTGTGCTCAACAAATATGTCGTTTCTTTCGACGACGAGAGAGAACGTGCCCACGAAGCCATGAAACCAATGGTTCAAGCAACCGAATTCGCAAAAAAACATTCGCCTGCAAGGAGACTACGAAGCGGCCGAAACGGCATTCAAGACGGGCCTGATCGAGCTTTTTTGCGGCCTCGCCGAGGTGTATCTCTCCGGGGGAAATCCCTCCTATGCCAATCGCGTTCTTGCCCGGGCCGAAAGAATCGATCCGAACGCCCGCACCCGTTTTGATGTCCGGGAGGAGACTTTTATCGAACGGGGCAAAAAATACATCGAAAAAAAAATAGCACGACGGAGCAAAAGTCGAATTCAAAGCGGCCCTATCTCTCAATGAAAGCAGCATCCTCGCTCTCATCGGACTCGGCGAGGCCTGCCAACTGATGGGCAGATCCGAGGAAGCCAACGAAACATACGAGCGCATCCTCCAGGCTAAAATAATGCCGGAAGACCGGCCATCATTCAGCCAACCCGGAACTCTCGCCCTTCGAAACAAAAATTTCGAGATAGCGTCCACCGCCTTCGACAAAGCAATCTCATATTTCCCCCAGGACGCCATTAATTACTACAGCAAATCCTTGATTTATGTCCTTCAAAAACAATGGGACAAGGTGATTCCCCTCCTTAAAAAAGCGCTTTCTGTCAAATCCGGCATCGAGGAGGCATCCTCGATGCTGCAGAAGGCACAGAAGTGGAATAATCAACCCTCCGTCAAGGCCTGAGGCCTGGCCGACAAAACCTGATGTCCGGCCAGGCGCCTCCCTCGTTGCATCCTTTTTTGCAATTTCTCGCACCACCCTTATACTGAATTGGTGTGATCGACCGGCGATTTTATTGATAGCGAATCGGCCAACGGTATAAATTGCTGCATGGGGCGGCCACGCCGTCCGGCTCCATCTAATTATTCACGGAGATGAGATATGGCGGATATCGACGACTTAAAAGATGGCAAGGATTTTGGAACTGGAATTCCCCAAAGGAACCGGACGTTCTTCCTCAAGGGGTCGGGGGCACTCGACTGGGGGATGCAAAACCGCCTGTCCCGGATTTTTAGTCCCGAAACCGGCCGCACGGTAATGCTGGCGTTCGACCATGGATATTTTCAGGGTCCCACCACGGGTATCGAGCGGATCGACCTCAACATCAATCCCCTCATTCCCCATGCCGACGTGCTGATGTGCACCCGTGGTGCTCTTCGTAGCTGTGTCCCCCCGGAGTCGAACAAACCCGTCGTCCTTCGGTGCAGCGCGGGCCAGAGTATTTACACCGAGCTTTCGAACGAACTCGTTGGTGTTGACATCGAGGACGCCATTCGCCTCAATGCCGCGGCCATGGCGGCTCAGGTGTATATCGGCTCAGAATATGAACACAAATCCATCGCCAACGTGATCAAATTGATCGATACGGGAACCCGCTACGGAATACCCACACTGGCGGTGACCGGAGTCGGAAAAGACATGCAGCGCGACGCTCGCTACTTCGGTCTGGCTACCCGTATTGCAGCCGAAATCGGCGCCCACTACATCAAGACCTACTACGTCGAGCCGGGATTCGAGCGGGTGACCGCCGGATGTCCCGTGCCCATCGTCATCGCCGGCGGAAAAAAATTGCCGGAGCTGGAGGCCCTTGCCATGGCCTACAAGGCTATCGATCAGGGAGCTCTAGGCGTTGACATGGGACGAAATATTTTTCAATCGGAGTCGCCGGTCGCCATGATCCAGGCCGTCCGGGCCGTCGTCCATGACGACGAAACGCCGGAAAAGGCATTTGATCTATACGAGACGCTCAAAGGCGAGCTTACCGGCGTATAGACGGGAGAGGGAGCGGACTAAAACCGGTAAACTTAGATAACGCGGTCGTTGCCGCCGTCGATGGGAACCTGGGCCCCGGTGATTTTGGCAAATAACGGCCCGCACATCTCGGCCGCCATTTCCGCCACATCGGAACTCCCCACATCGGTATTAAGAAGGTTCAGTTTCTTGTAGTCATCCACGCTCAAGCCATAGCTCTCGGCGCGCGATTTAAGCACATCCTCCGTCCAGACCCCGGTGTCGAATACCGCGTTGGGATGGACCATATTGACCCGGATACCGTCCCCTCCCCACTCCATCGCCGCCACGCGCATCAATTGGGTAAGAGCGGCCTTCGAGGCGGAATAGGCCGCCGCGCCTGGCCCCGGGGCCGGAACATTCTTTGAGCCGACGGCCACGACGCGGCCGCCCCTTGGCGAGAGTTTGAGCAGTGGATAGCATTCGCGCATCAAGGACAGATTCGCATCTAAATTGACATTCATGACCGCACGCCACTCCGCTGCCGGAATACGGGCGATATCGCGGCTCTCGGGAAAAATACCGGCATTCAAAACAATCATATCCAGCCCGCCGAACCGGCGAGCAGCCTTCTCGATGACCCCGGCAATCGCGTCATCGCTCGTGACATCGCATTCGATCCCGAGATAGTCCGGACGCTCGTAAAGGGACACGATGGACGGGCTGAGGTCCAGGCCGATGACGGCGGCGCCCCGCTCGAGAAACGATTCCAAACAGGCGCGCCCGATCCCGGACGCCGCTCCCGTCACGAGCGCAATCTCTCCAGCGAAGACCTTCTCTTTGCGATCCAGCTTTGCCCGCTCCAGCCCCCAATACTCCACCTCGAAAATTTCAGACGCCTGGAGCGTCCGGTAGCCTCCTAGCGCCGTCGCGCGGAGGATGACCTCGATGGTGTGCTCATAAATTTCCCCCGCCATATCGGCCTCTCGGGCCGTTTTGCCCGCGGCGCAAAGTCCGATTTCGGAATCGAGGACGACCCGGGGAGCAGGATCGAGCATCGCCCCCCCCTCCAGACCGGAGGACGCGTAGGCGGCGTAGTCTCGTTTATAAGCCTCTGCGTAGGATTCGGCGTCGAGCCCTAGCATGGGAAGCCGCCTTGTAAGAAGCACATGGTCCGGCGTGGCGGGCCCTAGCTGAGAAACCTCCGATACATCGCGCCGCCGGGCAAACGCACTTCCCAGCCGGCTCTTTCTCGCGGATACAATAAGGGGAATTCCGGCGGCATCCGATACGGCTTTTCGAAGTTCCGGGAGACGGGGAGCCAAGGGCTGAGCCGCCGGCTCATCCCCCTCCGGGAGCGCCCAGGCCCCTTTTGCCTCCAAATACCGTTCGGCCATGCCCACAAGCTCGATCATTTTTTTGTAGGACGCTTTCGCCGTCTCTCCAAATGAAAAAATTCCGTGGTTCATGAGAACGACGCCGTCGACGCCCTCCCCCGCCCCGGCTGTGAATTGATCGGAAAATACCTTGGCCAGAGTGAATCCGGGTTTGGCGTAGGGAACCACGAGAAGGCGGCCACCATAAATTTCTCGAATCCGGGCCTCACCGTTCTCAGTGTTCATGATGGCAAGCAAAGCGTCAGCATGGGTATGATCGACAAACCGGTGCGGAATCAAGGCATGCAAGAAAGTCTCAATCGAAGGCGGCGGGGCGTCGGGCCGGGTCAACTGGAGCCTGAACGCGTTGACCAAATCAGTGTCCGAAACCGAGTCCAGCCGCATTAACCTCAGAAGACCCTCTTGCCGGAGGGGGGCGAAACCGCTTTCTTCAATGAATGCCAAATCCTGCCCGCTCCCTTTGACGTAGAGAATCTCCTCCTCCTCGCCATGAAGGTTTCGCTCGGTGATCTTCACCGAAGAATTTCCGCCGCCGTGGAGCACAAGTGAGAAATCCCGGCCAAGAAGACGCGATGCGTAGACCCTGAGAGCCAGTTCTCCCTCGCAAGCCGACGCCTCCCGATCATCCCAACGATTTTCCATGAAAAACCCCCTTATTGCCCTGTTCTGCCCGACATCTTCCGGCATGTAAAGCCTAGGAGGATAGCAGAATATTTCTGGGCCATGCCTGGTTACCCTGGTAAAGTTATGTTTCTATTCAATCAAATCCCTCTCTCCAGGAGACTTGGCCGGAGCCACCGTTTACCGCCGGATAATCAAGGAGACCGTATTAATTTCAAGCTTGGATGGAGTTTAGTGATTGCGCTGGGCCTTGCCGCGGCAGGTGGCAGCTATCCGCACCCCGCAAGTGCCGCCCGAAAAGCCCCAAAGCGTTCGATCAAGAAAATCGCCACCGATCTTTACCGCTACCAGGACAATTTCCACTTTGGGGTTTTTCTCGTCACATCGGACGGGATCATCATGACCGATCCAATCAACAAAGAGGCCGCGCGGTGGCTCAAGTAAGAGCTGAAAAAACGCTTCGATAAACCGGTCCATGTGGGACAAGAGGGTTTGAAGCTAAATTCCCATAGGTGAGTGACATAACCATTGGGGGAAGGTCAGATTTCACCGAGGCATTCTTGACGGGATGGCGTCCTGCCTAAATCCTGTTTATCTTCCCCATGGCCGTGGTCCTGCAAAGAACGCCAACAAGTCCGCCCGAAGACACAACTCGAGGCGCACCCTCCAAGAGGTCGGCGGCACAGTCTACCGCAACACGAAGGGGTTGGGGACTTCGGTCGCGGTGCTGATCCAGACGCTTTTTTCCTGCATGTACTCCTTGATCATCTCGGCGCCGTTCTCCTTCCCTATGCCGCTGCGCTTGTAGCCTCCGAAGGGGGAGGTGAAGCTCACCGCCCGGTAGGTGTTCACCCAGACTGTACCCGCCTGGAGGCGGTCGGCCATGAGAAGGGCGCGGCGGATGTTCTGGGTCCACACGCCCGCGGCGAGGCCGTAGACGATGTCGTTGGCGATCTCGACGGCCTCCTCCTCGTCCTTGAACTTGATCACCGATAGCACTGGGCCGAAGATCTCCTCCTGGGCGATGCGCATCCCGTTGGTCACGCCCGTGAAAATGGTGGGTTGGATGAACCATCCCCCCTTGCCGCACTCGGGGCCGGTGGCGGGCCCTCCGCCCAGGACGAGCTTCGCCCCCTCCTCCTTGGCGATGTCGATGTACTTGAGGATCTTCTCGTATTGGGGGGGGGTCGTGGCGGGGCCCACTTGGGTGTTCAGGTCGGAGGGGTCCCCCATGCGGGCGCTACGGGCCAGTTCGAGCAGCTTCTCCATGAACTCGTCGTGAATCGACTCCTGGAGGAGGAGGCGCGAGCCCGCGATGCAGGTCTGGCCGGTTGCGGCGAAGATGCCCGAGACCACGCCCTTCACTGCGTCGTCGAGGATGGCATCGTCGAAGACGATGTTGGGCGATTTTCCGCCTAGTTCGAGGGTGCATCGCTTGAGGCCGCGGGCGGCGGCCTCGTAAATCTTCTGGCCCGTGGTCTCCGAGCCGGTGAAGGCGATCTTGGCGACCTCGGGGTGCTCGACGAGGGTGGCGCCGACCTCCGGGCCGTAGCCCGTGACGACGTTGAGCACCCCGGGCGGGAAGCCCGCTTGGTAGAAGATCTCGGCGAAGGCGAGGGTGGAGGCCGAGGTGAACTCCGAGGGCTTTGCCACCACGGTGTTTCCCGTCGCCAGGGCGGGCGCCACCTTCCAGGCGAGGAGGAGCAGTGGGGAGTTCCACGGGGTGAGGGCGGCGCAGACGCCCAAAGGCTCGTGCACCGTGTAGTTGAAGACGCCCGGCTTGTCGATGGGGAGGACCGAGCCTTCGATCTTATCGGCCAAGCCACCGTAGTAGTAGAACCACTGAGGGATGTAGCGGAGTTGGCCCAGCATCTCGGCGATGAGCTTTCCGTTGTCGCGGACCTCGATCCGGGCGAGGGACTCGGCGTTATCGGCCACGAGGTCGCCGAGCTTGCGAAGGAGCGACCCCCTCGCCGTCGGCCTGAGCTTGGGCCAATCTCCCTGGGTGAAGGCCGCGTGCGCGGCCTCGACCGCCCGGTCGACATCCTCAGCGTTTCCCCGCGGGACCTCGGCCCACGCCTCGCCCGCGTAGGGGTTGTGCGAATCGAACCACTCGCCCGAGATCGGGTCCGTCCACTCGCCGCCGATGTGAAGCTGATACCTCGTCTTTTCCAATACCCGGGTCTCCATCGCCAACCCTCCCCTTGCCTTGCCGCTCAAGAAAATCTCCAGCGGCGAGTCCGTGACATCCTCAGATCCTAGGCTTCCAACGCGTGGATATATTGAGATTAAGTTCCCGCTCGCGGGACAGTCAAAGTTTCCCGCCCGAAAGGCCGCCGGGGAGGCCGCCGGATGGGTGTGCATGGCGAATTACCGAGATTATGCGACAATAACCTCAGTTTTCCAAATTCTGACCAATTTGTCCCCTTTCTGGCCGTGCCTCTTGCGAAGATGACAATCAAGTCTGCCGAAAAACATCCTGATCTCCCCCCCCTCAAAAACCCGGTCCAAGCTAAAGGGGATTTTCGGCACAGAAACCGTAACCCAGAAAAAAAACCGCGCATCGTAGAGGGGCTTCAGCCCCTGCTTCGAAGGCCTGGGGGTCCCCCCTCCACAGGCGGCCCTCCCCGGTTTGATCACGCATGAACACAAAACAACCCCGCCCGAGCCGTTATTTAGCTCAGGTGGGGTTAGCTCAGGCGGGGTGCGAGTCGGATAAATTATCCGTGTCCGTTTTCGTTCCTGCTGGCCACACCTAAAGGGGTATATCCATAAACAACCAGACATAGATCCTGATTCAGCAATTCATTGTGCTTATTGGGATTCCCTTGATTTCTCTACCTTTCTGTCCTCCTCATAATTGACTGGCAGTCATGAGGTCGAGAATTCAGAAGAGATTTAAACGACGCTTTATTGCTACGAAATTGTTACGCAACCAGCAAATTGCACCGAATCTCAGGCAACTCAGGCAAAGGCTCCTTTCCAATAACTTGTTTGATATCAATGGAAATCCCTATGTTACTGAGGCATGAGAGGATACTCGTATTCGATGGTTTTGCTCTTCAAATCCAGTGGACGGGGCTAGACACTTCGTCGGTGGGTTCGATTCCCACGCATTATCGACAATTTTTTCAATGACTTGCGAGGACTTTTTTCTTTGAGGGTTTGCCCCCTTCCCGCCGACTGACTATTTAAAACTGTCCACAGCATCAGCTTAATGCATCCTCCTACGCTTCGACTTCCGCCCATGATTCCAAAAATCTGATTGAAGCGGTCACTTTCAATCAGGGGTGGGTCGGGAGGATGAGCGCACGGCCCAACACACGGTTTTCAGCGACGGCTGTGAGTGCTTTTTCACCTTCCTCCAACGGATAGGTGCCCGAGATAATGGGCTTCACCTTACCCTCCGCCAGCCAAGAGGCGGCCTCTTGGAGTTCCGCCCGATTGACGTGCCGGGAGCCGGTGACAACATATTCGTCGCTCACGAATTTAAGCGGGTTGGGTGAAAACGCGGAGCCGGGCTGGGTCCCCACGAAAACGAGTGTTCCCGCCGTGGCCAGAGAGTCGAAACTTTTCTGAATGGTTGCATCATTGGCGACGAATTCCATCACCACCTCGGCGCCCTTTCCGCCGGTGAAATCCATCACCGCCTCGGAGAAATCTTCTTTCATTCCGTTTACCACCAGATCGGCGCCCAGCTCTTTTGCCGCCTTGAGCCTTTCATCGTCGATGTCCACCGCGATGACGCGCGCCCCGCACACCTTCGCGATCTGGACACCGTGAATTCCCACTCCGCCGCACGCGCCCACGATCACGATGTCATCCCCGGCCCGAACGCCAGCACGCCCCTTGATGGCACGGAGGGACGTCGAGATGGCGTTGGGGATCGTCGTCGCATCCGTGTAGCTCACCCCCTCGGGGATGGGGATGAGATTTCGGGCGGGGACCTTCACGTATTCGGCATAACCGCCGTCGACGTGCACGCCGATATAACCCGTCAGATTACGACACAGCGTTTCGCGGCCATTGCGGCAAAATCGGCAGTTTCCGCAGGTGATATAGGTGTAGGGGATCACCCGGTCGCCGATTTGCCAGCCTTCTACGTAATTTCCAAGTTCGACGATCTCACCCGCAATTTCGTGGCCCAAAATCAAAGGGATTTTCGTGTCCGGAAAACGGCCCGCGCGCACCGTGACGTCGAGCTGATCGGGAGCGTTGGCGTGCACGCGCAGGACAACATCCCCGGGACCGGGCTTAGGGTCGGAAACGGTCTCAAGGGAAAGGGGGGTTCCCGATTCATGGAGCACCAAGGCTTTCATTCAAAATCCTCCACATAGAAACAGACAATCAGTGCTTCTGCGTAAGCCCGCAGAAGAACTGGGCCGCTTTCAAGAGATGAACCTTGTTCGAGCCGTCAGAGTGAAGATACCCGGCGGCGTCGCGCATGATTTTTTCCATGGGAGCTTCCTTCATGTAACCCATGCCCGCCCAAATCTCCAGGCCGATCTTGGCGCACTTAAAAGCGGCCTCAGCGACAAACGGTTTGCAAAGAAGAGAGTAGTGCGGCTCGAAAGGCTCCTCCTCGCCGCGGATCGCCGTTCGCCAGACGAAATTCCGCGATGCCTCGACGAGCATGGCCATCTCGGAGAGCATGAGCTGGACCGACTGGTGCCCGGCGATCGGCTTTCCGCCCTGCACCCGATTGCGGGCGTACTCGAGAGACTCGTCAAACGCCCTCCGGGCAATGCCCAGCGCGATCGCGGCGGCCTCGACATGACTCCCTTTCGCCAAATCCGACTGGAACTTGAGACCCTGCCCGATGGGCGTAACGCGGTCGCGGTCGGGGATTCGGCAGTTTTCGAAGATCAACTCGGCGTTCACCTCGTTCCGGTGGCCCATCTTGTCGTGGTAGCGGCCAAAGCTGAAGCCAGGATGCCCTTTCGCCACGATGAATGAGGTACAGCCCTCGTCGATGCCCACGGCGTTGTCCGTGCGGGCGATGATAAAATATATCTTGGCGATATTGCCGTTGGCGATGTAATGCTTCGTGCCGTTCAGAACCCAGTCGTCTACGTCCCGCTTCGCTTCGAGTTGGATCCCGATCTTGGGGCCGTACACGAGGCCGAAGCTGTCCGAGCCGTGGCCGGGTTCCGTGATCCCGATGGCGAGGAGGCATTCGGGATCATCCATGAAGAGAGGGAACCACCGTTCGCGTTGTTCGTCGCCGATGCTTTCCACCAGGAGGCGGGAGAACTTCCAGCATTGATCGAAGGCCACGGTGAGCCCCGGATCCGCCGCCGCGAACTCCTCCGTGACCAGACACAGCGTCAGAAGATCCGCACCGCCGCCCCCGAGTTCGCTGGGAACCGCCAGCGTGCGGAATCCGAGTTCACTGCCTTTCCGGATGATGTTCCAGTCAAAGCTCTTCCCCGGCGTCGGTTCGAGGTCGGCCTCGGCGGCCCAGGGCCGGATGTACTGATTCGCGAAATCCCGAGCAAGTTTCTGTATCCCTTTTTGTTCCTCGCTCAGTTCGAAGCTGACCATCTTGCTTCTCCTCTAATTACTGGCGCCTGAGATATCGGGTCGAAGAGACACGGAACCTCAAGCAGCGGCGATTCCCCAGGACGGGGGAATTTGGATGGGTAAATCAGATAAAGCTGGGGCGGGATAATTTTCGGAAATATATATCAGGAGCTACTAACAACCGCGCTCATCCCACACGGGGGATCACCTCCCGCGCCAGCAGATCGATAATCCTGAAGCGCTCCTCGAGAACAAACGGCATCGCGACCAAAAAGGACTCGACCCCCTGGCCGGCGACTTCTTCAAAGCGCTCGATTATATCGGACTCGGTGCCCACGATACCGAACCGGTCGAGGAGATAGTCCGTCACGCGCTCGGCGTTTTTATTTTTGAATCCGACATCACTCTCGTTATAGTTTTCCCTGAAATTCTTGACTCCGGCCAGATGCCCCTCGGGAACGGCGTTATAGGCCACGCGGAAATTATGGTTGGCCCGCGTGCACATGCGCGGACGGGTGGCGTTTCGCACCGCCTCGCGGTCGGGCCCGAAATTGACGATTCCGTCCACCCAGATCGGAGTGGTCCCCTGCCCGCGCCCCGCCCGCGCCTCTCCCTCGGCCACGCACCCCCGAACCCAATCGATCACCTCGGGAGAGAGACCCGCCCCGACGATGAGGCCGTCCGCCAGTTCACCACCCAGCGCCAGCATCTTCGGGCCGTCCGCAGCGAGGAAAATCGGCAAATCGGATTTTCGCCAATTCGAGCACAGCTCCTGGCCCTCGTAGATGACGGGCTCCCCGTCGAGAAGCGCACGCAGGACAGTCAACGTCTCGCGCATGCCCGCGAGGTTCACGAACTTTTTTCCGAGAAGGTAGAGTGCCGTATCGCCCGAACCGATGCCGAGCACGGTGCGCCCGCCGGCGATATGATCCACAGTGGCGAAGGCGTTCGCCGTCACCGAGAGGTGTCTGGTGACGGGGTTGGTGACGCAGGCGCCGACGGCGGCGGTCCTGGTCGCCTGTGCGGCCAAGGTCATGACCGGAAGGAGATCGAGGATGCGGAAATGGGAAAGTGAAACCGTGTCCGAGAAAAGCAGGGGGTCGAACCCCATGTCCTCCGCCTTTTGGACGAAATCCATGAACTCGTCGATGGGCGGGAACTCCCTCAAGGGGCCGATGTGAAGGCCGATTTTCAACTAAATTCTCCCGTGGAGCGATTGCGGAAAGGAGCGGGAAAAAAATATGCGGGGATTTTAGCACTTTCATCGAAAATTTCCCTCCGCCCCGGCCTTCCCTTTGGCCCATTACTACCGAGCTGTGCCCGGCTACGGGTGATGAGGGGCTGCAAGGGGTGTCGGACCTGCAGGGGAAGGGATCATTGCGCCCCAAAATGGAGAAAACCCTTTATTCACGGTGTATTTGGATGGAAGAGACGCCCAAGAGTGTATCTTTTTGCGGACTTTATGGACTTCTCGGCGGGAAGCACCGCAGATGAAGGAAATTAGGCCATATTTTGCTAAAAGGAGAGCGTTGCCGCATAATTCCTTTGAGGCCGCTGAAAAATACGGTTCGGATCTATTCCCCTCTCCATTTCTGAAACGAGTCATTTCAAGGGGCGGGATATTTC
>NYYB01000091.1 GCA_002685755.1 Nitrospinota bacterium | reverse complement strand
CGGGGGAACTGCGCTCAGGCTGCGCCCTCGCTCCGTTCCCACGGATACATTCCCACCCTACTGATTGTTAGGGAAGAAGACTAGCTGTACAGGTAATTAAGTAGTTTCGGGTTCCCTCTGAACATCCCTAGGAAGATAGTCGGGTAGTTTGGTGTTTTCATCAATTATAGCTGGATCGATCTGTTCTTTGGTCAGTCCTGTGGCTCCAGTGAGATCTGCACCTTCAAGGTTACAGCCCCTTAAGTATGCACCCTCAAAATGGCTATAACAGAGATATGCTTTCGTCAAATTAGCATATCCCAAATCCACTCCCTTAAGATTAGCATGGGCTAAATCCGCATACTCGAGCTTAGCCCTTCTAAGGTAAGCACCTTCCAAGTTGGCTGTCTTCAAAATAGCTTCACTCATATTAGCACCAGTGAAATCTACCTCTTCAAGAACAGCCTCATCTAAATCTGCTAATTTTAGGCAAGCACCACTGAAACTTGCTTTCCTTAAATCAGTGCGCATAAGGTTTGCGCTTTGGAGGTTGGCTTCATCGAAATTAACCCTCTTCATAATTGCCCCTTCTAGGTTCGCTCCCTCCAAATCGCTTTGACAAAACTCTGCCTCTACCAAAGAGGCCCCTTGAAAATAGGCATGCGCTAAACCTGCTTGGGAAAAATCAGAGCCGTCTAGGTGAGCTTGGACGAAAAAAGAATGCGACAAATCAGATCTAGAAACAATTGCCTTCTCTATATGTGCCCCATTCAGATTTGCGCCCCTAAGATCAACACAAGTCAGATCGAGAGCAGGAATTTTCATATTTTCATGCATCAACTCACGTCGCCTGATTACGGTTAGTGCAGCTTCGATATCAATTGAAGGCTTCTGGATCTTTGCGTCTTTTCCAGAGGACTGTCTTTCCGTATCCACTAGCTTTTCTACTGGCACCCGGCTTCTAATATACGCAGTCAAGATTTCCATGATGGGCCAATGATCTCTCGGCGAATCTTTGGCAATCCGCTCAAGCGCGTATATCCCACCCAGCCGAATCTCCATTTTATCGCTTCCCAACTGCTCTACCGCCCGCGTATATCGTTCGGTGATTTGGCCTTCCTCAAGTACCCTGACATTCTCATCGGTTGCCCGGGCACGCCGGAATGTAAGGTAAACCCCAACGAGGATGACAAGCCCACCAATGATCTGGGCAATGGTCACTCGCGCCGCGTTTTCAGCGAGAAAACGATCTTTAATTTGGTCTGGTGGAAAATGTGCGGTTTGGATTTGAGGGACAAAATAAAGGATCAGCAGAAGAAACGTTACAGCGAGAACAGAAAGAACTACAAAAACCAGAACCCGAATTTTCCCCTAAAACCATTCCATCAGCTTCCCTTTGGAGGTTTCTTTGAATTCTTTAGCCCTACACCACAATCCCCCGCGCGGCGACGGGCCAGAGGGCTCAGCCCGCCGTGTAGCCACCGTCTACGTAGAGGACCTGGCCCGTGCAAAAATCCGAGGCCGGGGAGAGCAGAAACATTAATACGCCTACGAGGTCCTCGGGCTCGCCGAGCCGGCCGAGGGGGACCCGGGTCAACATCCCCTCGCGGGCGGTCTTGCCGGGGCCCTCATCCTCATAAAGCCATGCCGACAGATTCGACCTGAAAACGGTGGGGCCGATGGCGTTGACGTTGATGCCGTGGGAACCCCATTCACAGGCGAGGGCGCGGACCAGCCCGTCCGTCGCCGACTTCGAGGAGCAGTAGGCGACGTAGCCCGACGGATATCCGAGTTTCCCCCTCGTCGAGGAGACGAGGACGATCTTTCCGCCGCCCCCCTGCTCTAAAAAACGCCTGCCCGCGGCCTGGCACACCAGCCAGGCGCCCCGGACGTTGGCGTCCATGATCTCCTCCCAGTCCTCGACGCCCGACTCGGTGATCATCGCCGGCTTGTTCATGCCCGAGGCCACGACCACCATGTCCAGCCCACCGTAGGCGCTCACGGCGGCGGAAACCATGGCCTCGGCGTCGCCGGGTGTGTCCGGACGGCGGTTCACGGTTTGCGCCTCTCCGCCGGCGGCCCCGATCTCCCCGGCCACCTCATCGAGAGCGGAGGCGTTGCCCGAGGCAAGCGTTAATTTCGCGCCCCCGGCGCCGAGCGCCAGCGCCGCGACCCGGCCCAGCGCACCGGAGGCGCCGGTCACCAGCCCCGATTTGCCGGCGACATCGAACAATTCGGCCAGACTATTTCGCGGACCCGGGTTCATCGATGAGACCTCTTGGAAAATTTCAACCCCCGGAAAGCTACCGCACCATCCCCCGGGCCGAGACGGGCCAGACGGCCTCGAGGCGGCCCTCGGTCATCCCGCCGCGGATGCCGTAGTAATTATCGTGCAGGTTGATGGTGGTGTCGCAGTGGCTCGGTTGAAAGAGAAGGGTCTCGCCCAGGTCGGGCCTCGGAGCCCCGACCGGGACGGTGAGGATGCCGTGTTCGTCCCCCCCGGCGGAGTAGGCGGCCTCGATATCGACGCATTTGGGCCAGCCGCTGTCCGAGGAGAGGGATTTATGGCCGCCGTCCACGACGACGCGGTCGCTCGCCGGGGCGCTCACCACCGTTGTCAGAACAAACAGGCTGGGCCCGAAATCCGCATAGACGGGGCCGTCCGGGCCGCCGATCGAGCAATAGTGCGCGTCCATGAACAGATAGCTCCCCGACTGGAGCTCGGTCAGAACGCCGGCCTCCAGATCCCATCGCCAGCTCCCCGTCCCCCCGCCGCTCCTGACATCGATGGCGAGACCCGCGCTATTGAACTCCTCGATTGTCTCCCGAATGCGGTGGGTGGCCTCCTCATATACCTTGCGCCGGGCCTCGAAGCCGTCCACATGCTGGGCCTTGCCCTGATAGGCCTGAATCCCCCGAAGGTCGATTCCCGGCAGCGAGCCGGCGAAGCGGCCCACCTCGGCGGCGGGGGCGCCGGGGGGGACGCCGCAGCGGCCTTGGCCCACGTCCACGTCCACCAGGACCCCGATTTCGAGGCCCGCCTCCTGGGCTGCCTCGGAGAGAAGCTCGGCCCCCCGGGGATCGTCCACGACGACCATGAGCCGGGCGTGCCGTGCGAGGGCCATTAACCGGCGCAGCTTGGGGGGCGAGACCACCTCGCTCGATACGAGGATGTCCTCCACCCCGCCGGCCACCATGACCTCGGCCTCGCTCACCTTCTGGCAACACACGCCCACCGCGCCGCGCTCGATCTGCTTGCGGGCGAGAAGAGGGCTCTTGTGGGTCTTCGAGTGAGCTCTGAGGCGGAGCCGCGCGCCCGACAGACGCCCGGCCATGAGATCGAGGTTTCGCTCCATCGCGTCGAGGTCTATCAGCAGGGCGGGCGTGTCGAGCTCTCGCACCGGGGCGCCGATGACTCGGGATTCGGACTCGAACACGGACATGGACCTCCCCCTTACTTTTCCGAAAAAGACGGTTTGGAATCGACCCTCGCAGGATAGCACCGCGCGAGTGAATATTGGAGCCGGGCCAGCGGGGTTCGGGCGATCTTTTTGTCAAGCCGGAGGGCTTTCCCGCCGATAAGGTATGCAGAGGGGCCGATCTCGCCCCGAGGCCGGGCAGCATGTCCAAAGCTGGAACAGCTCGCCAGAAACCGGACCGGCGCCCGGCCCGTGAGACGCGGATACCTTGGACAGAAGGACAGCGCCATGGATGGCGACGGACGGTTGGAGCCCTGCCGCCCCTGCAAGGGGCCGCTCGAGTTCTGGGGCATCTCGGGCGAATTCAGGCTCTTCCGCTGTGTGCCCTGCCAGGTCATCCGCTTCGTCAAAAAAGACGAACCGCCCGAGCTCAACAAGGCGGGACGGCCCCTCCTCCGAATCGCCTCCTAGCATCCGCGCGGCCGTCAAACAGGTCCGCCAAATGGGCCGGCCTCTTGCCCCGGCCCCCGCCATCGCGCATGATACCGGCGTCTCGACAAAAATCATTTTCATAAGAATACACTGGAGGCTGTATCCATGCGTACCCTCGCCGACGATTTGCTCGAAGGCTCAATCGATCTCCACGCCCACATCTACCCCCAGACCTCTCTCGGCGAGTCGGGCCGGCTTCTCGACCACGAGTGGGCCCGGGCCGCCCGCGACGTGGGCATGCGGGGCTTCGCCATGAAGAGCCATTACTGGCCCACCATCGGGCAGGCTCGAATCCTCAACGAAACCTTCCCCGGCCTCGATGTGCTGGGCGGCATCGTCCTGAACGGCCACGTCGGCGGCTTTTGCCCCTTCACGGCCGAGAGCGCCATTAAACTGGGCGTGAAGATCATCTGGATGCCCACCTTCTCGGCGGCGAACGACATCAAGGTCGAGTCCTATTCACAGCGCGTGAAGCAGAACTTCGCGAACACCCCGCCCGGAAACGGCATGGAGGTCTGGGACAAGAACCGGGAAATTCTGCCCGAGGTGACTTCGATCCTCGAGCTCGCCCGCGACGCCGACGTGGCCGTCGCCACAGGTCATATATCGGCGGCCGAGAGCGTCGCACTCGCGCGCAAGGCCCACGAGGTGGGCCTCAAGAAATTCATCTTCACTCACCCGATCATCAACATCGTCGAGGCGACCGAGGCGCAACTCAAGGAGGTCGCGGACCTGGGCTACATCATCGAGTTCACCTGGATCTCGGCCTTCCCGATGTGGCAGGGCCTCGATCCCAAGGCGGTCGCCGCCGCCGCCAAGGCCGTCGGGGCGAACCGGTGCATTATGACCACCGACGCCCAGAACGACTTCAACCCGACGGCCCCGGAGATGCTCCGGATGTTCATCGCCACCATGCTTCAGCTCGGCGTTGACAAGGGCGACATCGAGTGGATGGTCAAGAGAAATCCGGCGCGGCTGGCGAATCTCGAGGGCTAGGCCCGCCGGGGCGGCAACTAATTTCTAATATATTGTTTTTAATATCTTTGTACGCCCCACAGCGCGCGCGCCAAATTCCGCCGCCGAGGCGGTTATCCACTTGATTTGGCCGGAGACGGTCTGTTACATTCACCGTGGCTTTTGGGAATCGGACTATTTTCCGGGTAAATTCAATGTTCATTTACTTTCCCACCGGCCGCTTTTTCGCCTTATGCACCGGTCCGGGGAACTGAGTAATTCTATCGAAGGAGGTTTTGTCATATGACGTTTGTCATCGGTGAAAAATGCCTTGGAGAGCGCTACGCCACCTGTGTAACCGTCTGCCCGGTGGACTGCATGCACCCCGGCGAATACCAGGATAAAGAGTTCCTGGTCATCGACCCCGAGGAGTGCATCGACTGCGGCGTCTGCCAGCCGGAGTGCCCCATCGACGCGATTCTCGAGAGCGAAGACGACGATCTCGAATGGGCCCAGATCAACGCCGATCTCACCCCCGAGTTCAAGAACAACGAGCCGGTCGAGCCGCGCCCGGCGAACGATCCCCCACGCCGGGCGGACAACAGCCTCCGCTAGATTTCACCGCCTTAAAGACATAACCGCGGCCCCCCCGGGGGGGCCGCGGTTTTTTTCGCTGCCTCGCCGTATCCCCTGTGATACCAGCACATAGCCCCCAAGCAAAAAATTGCGGAATGCGTCTCAAAAGCTTATAATCGTGGCGTTTCCTGAAATTTCCAGAACCCTTACGCAGCGCCGCGCCCGGAGGTGTCTCGTCATCGGCCCCAATAGCGTCTCATCGAAACTGGTCATCAACGGCCTTCAAAAAACATTCGTGGTCAACGAGGGCTTCGGCCACTCCCGCCATGTCCACGCCATAGAAAATGTGAACCTCGAGATCGCCGACGGCGAGTTCGTCTGCGTCATTGGCCCGAGCGGGTGCGGAAAATCCACCATGTTGATGATCATGGCGGGCCTCTACCCCAAAAGCGGGGGAGACATCCTCCTGGACGGACAGCCCCTCTCCGAACCCGGCCCGAGATGGGCCTGGGCGTGCGAATCTTCGACGCCATGGAGTCGCTCAACAGCGAGGTAATCTACGGCGGAATCATCATCATCGGTTTCCTGGGGTTCGCGATGGAGCGCCTCGTGCTGCGCTCGCTCGAGGTGGCGACCGTCCAGCGCTGGGGCATGCTGAGAGAGCTCTAGCCGGGAGGAGCGCCATGTTCAGCCACGACCACATTCATCACCACGCCGCCGACCCCGCCGGGGCCATCGCGTGGTACAAACACATGTTCGACGCCGTCGAGATCGAGCGCCACGACATCCGGGGCGGCGAGGCCGTCCGCCTCGACATCGGCGGGGTGAACATCATGGTCCAGGAGATCCGGCCCGGCGAAGAGTGGTCGCCCGCTCCAAGATCCCCCTACCACGGGGCCGATCATTTCTGCTTCCGGGTGGACGACATCGAGGCGGCCGACAAGGTCTTGAGAGAACGCGGCGCCGATATTTTCGACGGCCCCCGGACGCCGCGCCCCGGCTACGGCGTCCTCCACTTGAACGGCCCCGACGGGGTCCACATCGAACTCATCATGCGGCCCGATCATTAGGCCCCGTTCATACCAACCGGCAGAGAGGTTATTCATGGCAAAGGCAAAAAAGGGGTCAGGCCCCCTCGTCGCCCTCGCGGGCGTCCGCTACCCCGATCTCCATCTTGAGGAAAAAATTCTCGGCCCCCTCGGCTGCCGCATCGTGCGCGGGATGGCCGACAGCCCGTCGGCCGCGATCGAACTTTGCCGCGAGGCCGAGGCCGTCCTCATCGGCTCGGTCCCGGACTTCACCGCCGATGTCGTCGAGGAGCTCGGCGCCTGCCGCATCCTCTCGCGCGCCGGGATCGGGGTGGACAACATCGACCTCGACGCCGCGAAAAAAAAAGGAATCACGGTCACGAACGTGCCCGACTACTGCATCG
>NYYB01000187.1 GCA_002685755.1 Nitrospinota bacterium | reverse complement strand
CTTCTCCAGCGCCGGGGTGCGCGAACGGCGCTCATTACGACCGAAGGGTTCAGGGATGTTCTCGAGATAGGCCGTCAGATTCGGCCGAGTCTCTTTGACTGGCGCGCGGAGAAGCCGCCCTCCCTCGCGCCCCGCCGCCGCCGCTTTGAGCTGCACGAGCGTGTTATAGCGGACGGTTCCGTGATGGTGGAACCTTCGGACGAAGATTTCGAAAAGGTGGTCGAAAAAACACTCGCCTCCAAGCCCGAGGCGGTGGCAGTATCATTGTTGTTTTCCTTCTTGAACCCCGCCTACGAGGAACGGCTGCTTGAAGAGCTTCTCAAGCGGCAACCCGATCTGTCGGTTTCTCTTTCATCGCGCGTTCTGCCTGAATACCGGGAGTTCGAGAGAACAAGCACCACTGTTGCCAACGCCTTTACTACACCGGTCCTGACGAACTACTCTGCCAAGCTCGAAGGAGCCTTGGGTGAGCGAGGGCTTGCCGCCCAGCTCCGGCTGCTCCAGTCCAACGGCGGCATCGGGACAGTAGACGCCCTCAGAGAGCGTTGCATCAGCACGGCGCTCTCCGGTCCCGCGGGCGGGGTGACGGCGGCGGCCTACCTCTCTGTCCGCCACGGCCTTGGCGACTGCATCAGCTTCGATATGGGAGGAACTTCGAGCGATATCTGCCTCATTCGCGACGGCAAGCCGGAGTGGACGGTTGATGCGATGATCGGCGGTTTCCCGGTTCGTATTCCGATGATTGATGTTCATACTGTGGGCGCTGGCGGAGGAAGCGTCATCTGGGTGGACAGCGGCGGCGGTCTCCGGGTGGGCCCGCGCAGCGCGGGGAGCAACCCCGGCCCGGCCTGCTATGGGTTCGGCGGAGAGGAGCCCACCACCACCGACGCACACATGGAGGTGGGCAGCCTCCAGACCGATTTTTTCGAGGGAAAGGACATTCCATTCCGCCCGGAGGCGGGTACGGAGGCGCTGCGAAAAGTGGGCTCGGAGGTCGGCATGGAGCCGGCCGAAACCGCGGCTGCGGCGCTCCAGGTAGTGAATCACAGCCTTGCCAAGGAGATCCGCGCCGTCTGTCTGACGCGGGGGTTCGATGCCTCGGATTTCACCCTGATCCCCTTCGGCGGCGCCGGGCAGCTTCATGCATGCGCCGTGGCCGAGGAATTAACGGTGGCGCAGGTTCACCTGCCCAATGCGGCGGGTGTTCTATCGGCCCTGGGCGCTTCCCTGGCGGACTACCGCTACGACTTCTCGCGGGCGCTCATCCGGCGAAGCGCCGATGTGAAGCAGGACGATATCAGCAGCGGCTTCGGTCAGCTCGAAACGCTCGGCCAAGAGCGCTTGGCCGACTTTCCCGCCCGGGACGTGCGTATCGAGCGCTCGGTGGATCTGCGCTACGTGGGACAATCTTTCGAGATTAACGTTAACGCCACCCGGAACGGAGACCTCCTACCGGTGGCGGAAATCCTCGACGACTTCCACCGGATGCACGAATTCACCTATGGTTTTTGCGACGTGGATGAACCAGTTGAATTTGTCAATTTGCGGATATCGGTTTTCGGCCTCACCTCAAAGCCGGAAGGGATTCTAAAATCCACAGCGAGCGATGGGGAGGAGGTCCGGGAGGTTTCCGTTCTTTCGTCAAATGGAGAAAAATCAGCCTACCGGCTGATCAATCGGGCCGGCCTTTCCGCGGGGGATAAGGTCGAAGGCTCTTCCATCATTTACGATGCATTCGCCACGGCGCTCGTTCCTGCCGGCTGGACGGGTGTGACGGACGAGAGCGGTCATATACTGCTCAAGATTGCGAATTAGCCAAGGGAGAATTTTGAGATGGTTGCGGAAAACAACCGGGCGGATATCAGCCCGGCAATGATTGAGATTATTAAAAATTCGCTGGTCGCCATCACGGATGAGATGGGGGTGTCACTGAAGAAATCCTCTTATTCTCCCAACATCAAGACACGCGAGGATCACACCTGTTCTCTGTTCAATCTGAAACTCGAGATGCTTTCTCAGACGGCGCATCAAATCGGCCACCTGGGGGCATTTCCCTTCATCATCAAGAAGACGATGGAGGAGCACGACATCGACAGTCTTGAGCCCGGGGACGGCATCCTCGTGAACGATCCGTACCGCGGGGGGACGCATTTGCCGGACATCATTCTGATATCGCCTCTCTTCTATAAAGACAGGCTCTGGGGTTTTGTCGGGAACCTGGCGCACCACAGCGA
Source organism: Nitrospinota bacterium (assembly GCA_002685755.1). GTDB lineage: Bacteria > UBA8248 > UBA8248 > UBA8248 > UBA8248 > UBA8248. The sequence continues at coordinate 7,511 of NYYB01000187.1, read as the reverse complement.
TGTGGGCGGGATGTCTCCGGGAAGCATGAGCGGGACGGCGACGGAGATCTTTCAAGAGGGAATTCGAATCCCTTCCGTCATGTACATGAGAAAGGGAAAAGTGGTTCCCGATATTCAGAAAATGATCCTAGCGAATGTGCGCACGCCAGAGGAACGCAAGGGAGACCTCGCCGCGCAAATCGCCGCGAACAACACGGCCATCCTCCGCGTGAACGAACTCATCGATCATTATGGTTTCGATGACTTTAATCGTTATTGCGATGCGCTCGTCGAATACTGCGAGCGGCGCATGCGCGCGGAGATCCGGAAAATCCCCGATGGGGTGTACGACGGCGAGGACTTCATGGATGACGACGGTTCGACCGACGAACCCATTCGTCTGAAATGCAAGCTCACCAAGAAAGATGACGAGATTACTTTCGACTTCGAGGGGACAAGCGAGCAGCGTCTGGGACCATGTAACGCGACTTTCTACATGACCATGTCGCTCGTCATGTACACCATGCGTTGCATTACGGATCCCGACATTCCGCAAAATGAGGGGTGTTACCGGCCTCTTCATTTGAAAATTCCCAAGGGCGCGGCGCTGAATGCCAATTTTCCGGCAGCCTGCGCCGCGGGCTGGGAAATCTCTCGCCGGGGAATCGATGTGGTTTGCCGCGCGCTCAAGGACGCCATGCCGGAAAGTGTCCCCGCCGGAAGCAATGGCGCGATGAACCAATTTTCTTTTGGTGGTCCCAGGCTGGATGGCGGCCAATATGCTTATTACGAGACCACGGGAGGCGGTTTTGGCGCGCGCTACGACAAGGACGGCATGGACGGTGTGCATTCGGTTTCAAACACGAAAAACGCACCGGTCGAGGAGATGGAGCTCAACTATCCGGTCAGGTATCGCTGCTACGCGCTTCGGCCGGACAGCGAAGGCTCGGGTAAATTCCGTGGCGGAATCGGCATCAGGCGTGAGGTGACTTTTCTCACCGACGTGACGACCACTTCGATTTCCGATCGGGTAAAGTTCAAGCCGTGGGGCATCAAAGAGGGGGGAGGCGCGATTGGAAATAAATTCTTCATCGACACGCCCGATGGACCGAGGCCTATGAAGAGCAAGGATTTTCAGCGCGCCAAATCGGGCGAGACGCTCTGCATTCATACAACGGGCGCCGGGGGCTATGGTCCCGTCGGCGAGCGCGACCCGGAGATGATTCGGATTGACGTTGCCGATGGAAAAATTTCTCCGGAACGGGCCCGCGAAGTCTATGGGTGGGACGGAAAACCCCCTGAAAACGATAATTTGTAGCGCTTTTCTTGAATCCAGCGAGATTATCAATGAACGTGACGAATGACGCGCCGGGCGTCAGTCCGGCGATGATTGAGATCATCAAGAATTCCCTCACCGCCATCACCGACGAAATGGGAATGGCCCTTAAGAAATCCTCCTACTCGCCCAACATCAAAACGCGCGAGGACCATACTTGCTCGCTCTTCAACGATCGCCTCGAAATGCTCGCTCAGACGGCTCACCAGATCGGCCACCTGGGGGCTTTTCCCTTCATCGTCAAGAAGACGATGAAAGAGCACGACGTGAATCGATTGGAGCCCGGCGACACTATCATTTTGAACGATCCCTATCGGGGCGGAACTCATTTGCCGGACATTATTCTGATTTCACCCATTTTCTTCGGGGGCCGGCTCTGGGGTTTTGTCGGCAATCTGGCGCACCACAGCGATGTGGGCGGGATGTCTCCGGGAAGCATGAGCGGGACGGCGACGGAGATATTTCAAGAAGGAATTCGTATTCCTTCCGTCATGTATATGAGGAAAGGGAAAGTGATTCCCGACATTCAGAAAATGATCCTCGCGAACGTGCGCACGCCCGAGGAGCGCAAGGGGGATCTCTCTGCCCAGGTCGCCGCGAACAACATCGGAATCCGAAGGGTGAATGAACTCATCGATCAATATGGCCTCTCGGAGCTGAATCGATATTGCGATTCCCTTATCGAATACTGCGAGCGGCGCATGCGTTCGGAAATCCGGAAGATTCCGGACGGAACGTATGAGGCCGAGGATTTCATGGATGACGACGGGACAACCGATAAGCCCATCCGCGTGAAGCTTCGCATCGATAAGAGGGATGAGGACATCACTTTCGATTTCACGGGGACGGACGAGCAGCGCCTGGGGCCTTGCAACGCGGATTATTATCAGACCATGTCTCTGGTGATGTACACCCTGCGCTGCATCACGGATCCCGACATCCCCCAGAACGAAGGCTGCTACCGGCCGATTCGCCTGATAGTCCCCAAGGGTACGGCGCTCAACCGCGAATTCCCCGCCGCGAGCGCGGCGGGATGGGAGATTACGAGGCGGGTGATCGATGTGTTTTGCAGGGCGCTCAAGGAGGTGATGCGCGAGAGCGTGCCCGCCGGAAGCAACGGGGCGCTCAATCAGTTCTCTTTTGGCGGCCCGATGCCCGAGGAGGGACGTTACGCCGTTTACGAAACCATGGGCGGCGGTTTCGGCGCACGCTACAACAAGGATGGAATGGACGGGGTTCACTCCGTCTCCAACACGAAGAATACGCCGGTCGAGGAGATGGAGTTGAACTATCCCGTCCTCTACCGCCGCTACAGCCTCTGGCCGGACAGCGAAGGGCCGGGAAAATTCCGCGGGGGTGTCGGCATGATGCGGGAGATCACTTTCCTTACGGATGTCACGGTGACTTCGATCACCGATAGGGTGAAATTCAAGCCGTGGGGGATCGGAAAAGGCGAGGAAGGGTCGGGAAGTGATTTTCTCATTGATTCTATCGATTCTCCCCGCCGAATGAAGAGCAAGGATCTTCAGCGTCTAAAAGCAGGCGATACGCTGTGTATGCACACGACGGGCGGCGGAGGGTACGGCGATTCGAAAGAACGCGATTCGGAGTTGGTGCGCCTGGATGTGGCGGATGAGAAGATATCGCCCGGGCGCGCGCGGGAAAAATATGATTGGGATGGAAATCCGCCCGAGGACGATAGTTAATAGTAGGGCGGAATCGATTTCATCGTTATAAATTGAAAGAGGTTTCACCGGAACATCCCTAGGAGGAGGAAGATTCATGGACCTCAAAGACGGACAGTATGGTTCCATTTGCCGCATCGGTCTGGTCGTTCCTTCTCTGAATGTCGTCATCGAGCCCGAATTCCATCGGATGGCTCCCGAAGGCGTATCGGTTCATGCGACCCGAATGTTGCTCCAAGGGAAGATGACCCGTGAGAGCTATGCCCGCATGGCGCAGGACGCCGCCACGACGGCCGCGCTTTTGAGTACGGCCCGGGTGGATGTCGTCGCCTACGCCTGCACTTCGGGTTCGTTTGTGGAAGATGGGGACCGGATTGCGGAAACGCTTGAGCGTGAAGGAGGCGTGCCCGCCGTCACGACGGCCCAGGCCGTGGTGGAGGCGCTCCATGCGCTCGCCTTGAAGCGCATCGCCGTGGGAACCCCCTATGTGGACTTCGTCAATGAGGCCGAAAAACAGTTTCTCGAAAGCGCCGGTTTCGAAGTGACCGGCCTCTATGGATTGGGACTGGGAGATACCCCCGAATCTCGGGTCTCCATCGGACGACAGAAATGGCAAAAGGTAGTGGAAATGGCCCGGCGTCTCGATTCTCCCGATACCGATGGAGTGTTCATCTCCTGCACGAATCTGGCCACGATCGGTGTGCTGGAGCAGCTTGAACAAGAGCTGGGTAAACCCGTCTTCAGCTCGAACGTGGCGACCTTTTGGTCGGTTTTGAGCCGGGGCGGATACTCGGCGTCCGTTCCCGGCTACGGGTCCCTCCTTCGGTATTTTCCGTCCTTGCCGAAGGTCTCCGCGGCGAAGGATTAGCCGAATTGTTCCGGCGTGGCCAATCGCGGTTTGATGGTCAGGCGTGCGGCGGGCCTGAGGTGGGTGCTCCTGAGGATTTCGCCCCATAAAGAAAGAGTGAGATAAATATCCCGGAGACCATGAGGAGGAGGATAACGGAAAAGGGGATAACGTAGCTTCCCGTGAAATCGAAAATAACCCCCGCCAGTGGCGGGCCCACAATTCCTCCCCCCGCATAGCATATCGTCAACAGGCCCATCACGGTCCCGAACGATCGGTCCCCGAAGCTGTCGGCCGCCATGGATGAATGCGAGGTGCTCACCCCTCCCGCTCCGAGGCCGTATAGGACGCTGAACAGAAAGCCCGGCAGAGGCGGATGGCCGAGATACCTGATCGAGAGCAAAACAACGATGCACAGGACGCCGAGACCACATGAAAAGGCTTGGGCCCTGGGTCTTCCCACCTTGTCGCTGATCCATCCGATGAAGACGCTCCCCACCACGTGCAGCAGTCCGGCAAGGCCGATGACCATCGCCCCGGTGGCGGTGCTGTAGCCCACATCCACGAGATAGAGCTGGAGTTGACTTAGGATGGTGTTCGTCTGGAAACCGATAATGAACCCAAGGAGCGCGAGCGCCCAGAAGCTATTGTCGTTTTTGACCCGGGAAAACACCTGTCCGATGCTTTTGCCCTCTTCAGTCCCGTCCTTCCGGGGTGCGGCCGCTACCGCCTCAGGCTGGGGAAGGCCGTCCATGTTTTGCCCCATGTTTTCGGGGCGGTCGCGCAAAAAGATGAAATTCACCGGCGCCAAGATCCCGAGAACGAAAAAACCGTAGACGAGATAGGCGATGCGCCAGCCGAAGTGTGCGATCAGCCGTTCGATCACGGGCGAAAGGAATAGGCTTCCGATGCCGATTCCCGAGAGGACGATGCCTGTCGCGATTCCCCGCTTTTTTCTGAACCATCTGGGCAGGATCGCGCTATGGGTGGCGAATCCGCTCAGCGCCGTTCCGAGACCGATGAACATCCCGAGCAACAGGTATACGTGCCAGAGGGAGGATATGAAAAAGCCGCCAGCCAGGCCAACCCCCACCAATATCGATCCCCAGGGGACAACCGCCCGGGGACCGAATTTGTCCAGCAGGGAACCGGCAAAGGGACCAAGCATGGCGTAGAGGCCCATCATCAGGGCGAATGCACTCCCAAGGGCGCCCCGCGTCCATCCGTATTCCGCGATGAGCGGCACCTGGAAAATGGCGAAAGAAAATCGAGCGGTGAGATGAAACGCCATTGTGAGGAAAGACAGCCCGACGATGATCCAGCCGTAGTAAATCGGGAAGATGGATTTCCGAGCCGTTTCGCCGGTGTGCCCCATTATGTGAGGATAATCCTTGAAAGAGTTAATGGAGGGCAAACGAAGGATTAATCTTTGTGGCCGGCGTTCATGTGACCAGAAAGAAATTCGCCGCATGGCTATGCTGCCGCATGGCCATGCTTGTATACAGGGCCGGGGGAAATTATATTGCTCTCCGTCTGACAATGTAAACCGACAGATCAGGGAGATGATGAACGATGCATTTTGGAATCAAGCCCCATCAAGGAGGCGACGATTGGAAAGAAGTCGTCGTGGAAACGAAACTTGCCGAGGAGTTGGGCTTCGACTCCGTTTTCTTTGGTGAACACCATGGGGTGGACTGGCCCCAGTTTTCCTCTCCCATGCTGGTGCTGGCGGCCTTGGCGGGATGCACTTCCCGGATTCGGCTGGGAACGAGCGTTCTTCTCTTCCCGCTGCACTCCCTCATGGGAGTGGCCGAGGATGCCGCCCTCCTGGATGTCGTCTCCGAGGGGCGGCTCATTCTGGGCCTCGGCGCAGGCTACCTGGAGTCGGAGTTCGACGCCTTCGGGGTCGAGAGAAGCGAGCGGGCGGCCCGGCTCGAGGAAGGAATACCGTTGCTCAGGAGTCTTTGGGCGGGGGAAGAGGTAACCCATCAAAGCGCCCGCCTGAAGTTGGATCGATTCCGGCTGAACCCGTTGCCCCACCAGGATGGAGGACCGGAAATTTGGTACGGCGGCTGGGAGAAGACGCCGGTTCGACGCGCCGCTCGCCTGGCGGACTCATATTTTCCGGGGCCCAGCGGAAACCGCGAGAAGCTGAGAATCTGCTACCGCATCTATCATGAGGCGCTGGAGGAGGGGAGGGGGGAGCCATCGTGCCGTCCTCTCATGCGGGATGTCGTTCTTGTGCGCGATGCTGCCGAGCGGCGGCGTGCGGAGGAGGGCCTTGTTCGTCTATTTAAAGAAGGCTACAGCGCCTTCGGTCATCAGAACGTCAACATGGATACCTTCCAGGAGGAACTCCGCCGGGGGGATCGATGTTTTCTCGGCGAGGCGGAGGAGGTGATCGATCAAATCCACTCCTACCGGGAGGAATTCGGTATTGATTATCTTGTCATTCGTGTGCAGAACGAGATGACCCGGGGCGAACGGGGAAGAGAAATGATCCGGGAGTTTTCCCAAAAAGTCATGCCGGAATTCGTGTAGGCTGTGCTCCGTAATAATTAGATCTCGTCCTGTCCAAATAAATGATCGGTTCTTAATTTCTTGTATGAATGAGCGCATTGTCCTGGCTCAACAGCATAGAATTTCAGGAGAACCGGATAACTCTCCTCTTGAAGATCATATCCTTTCCGTTCTTATGAGCTAGCTACGAATTTTGGATCGAAGTTGAGTGGGTGAAAAAGGCTTGGTTATATAATCAGTGGCTCTCGATTTATAACATTCCAGAAGATCTTTTTCTTCTAATTTAGCACCTGTTAAAATGACAATCGGAATATTTTGGATACGAGGCTTGGGGTTTTCCCTGAGCGTGCGACAAACCTCCAATCCATCAATACCCGGAAGCACCAAATCCAATAAGATGAGAGAAGGTTCTTGTTCTACGGCGATTCGTGCCCCCGATTCTCCATCTTCCACCGTGAGCACCTTTAACTTTTCTGACTCCATAATGGCGGAAAGAGTTCTGACGATGCTGGGGTCATCATCGACGATCAAAACTGTCCTTTCGTGATTTTCCACCAACGATGGCATAATGGCACTGGAATCGGGTTCGATGGATGGATAGCTCGTGGTCTCTTCGGGAAGATCGATAACCTGTCCTTCGGCGGCTGCGAAAACTTCAGGAATGAAATCACCTTCTTGCGCCCGCAGGTTTGCGGTTTTCACAAGATCGTCAATTGCGTCACTGTCCCGAAGGGGATCGTGGTGAAAAAGTGCCAGTTGTTTAACGCGGCCCGCAATCGCGTAATCGACCAACTTTTCAATCGGCGTATGCCCCCATCCTATTTTTTCGTCGTATTCCTCCAGGGTGTATTGGGCGTCATGGATCAGCAGGTCCGCTCCCTCAAAGAAAGATACGTGGCTTTGATCGCCATGATGAATCGGCCATGTACCTGGAGGTACATCGATTGGCATGAGTGAATTAGGTTCGTGATCCGATACGTAGACTACTATCTTGCCGCCGGCTTCAAAGCGATATCCGAGAGTTAAGGAGGGATGGTTCGTATCTGCTCTGAGACCTCAATGCGCTTGCAGGCCACAGGTACGCTTTGTCCTTGAGATAGCAGGATCTCGGCTTCTCTCAGCTTGGATATGATCTGCTCAGGTG
>NYYB01000003.1 GCA_002685755.1 Nitrospinota bacterium | reverse complement strand
TCATAATCCATTCCCGAGGTTTCCACCCCTGTGAGAAGGCCGATAAAATCAAGGCCTTTGACGGACGAAGACTCCGCGAAAGAGGTTATGAAATGATCTCTAAACAGACCGTGATAAAAAATCTATTCGTCCAGTTCCTCTGGAGAAATCGGAAGAGAGACAGCTTTGCCGGTTTTAGCGGAATGGTCCATCGCCATCGTCATCATCAGGTTCCGGTGGCCTTCGGCAGCGGTGGCGTGAGGTGTTTCGGCCCCGGTATAGAGCCGGGAGAACCAGGCGCCCGTCTCCTCCCGCATCGCCCCCCAAAGCTGGCCCATCACCATGTCGCCCGGCGGATAGCTGGCCAGGAAACTGACATTCTTCTTCTCGGGCAGGCCCATGTCCGGGCGAACAGCGGTGCGATGGGTCGGATGCGGGTCCTCGGTCGCCATTACCAGGTCCCGGTGGGTGTCGTCCACGGTGATGACGCCTTTCGTGCCGACGATGCCAAGCTCGATGGTATAGGTCGCCGCGGGCCACACCTTGGGAAGCGCCCAGCTGATGTTCATGCTTAGCATCGTGTTGTCGTCGAAGGTGAAAATGCCGAAGGTCGCATCTTTCGTCCCCAGCCCGGCGAGGGTGGTATCGATCGAGTGGGCGTAGATCTCAACAGGCTTCTTATCGCCAAAGAGCCAAAAACTCAGATCCAGGCTGTGTGTGCCGGAAACCACCATCGGCGTCAGGCGTGTGCGGTACTCGGTCTTCGTCACGGTGACAAACGGGGCCCAACCGTTCATGAAGGCGCGCGTTACGGCCGAGGTTGTGTTTCCCAGGTGCCCGTCGAGGATTTGCTGTTTAACGATAAGATACTTACGGCGGAAACGCTGGGTATATCCGACAACGGCGTCGAGGCCTTCATCATGGATAATATTCAGGATTTTCGCGGACTCAACCGCGCTCGTAGCCAAGGGCTTTTCGAGCAGCAACCGGGGTTTATTGCCGCTTTCGAGAGCCGCGTGAATCGGGCCGACGTGTTCATTCTCCTCGGTGGATATGATCACGGCGTTCACCTCCGAACGCGAGAGCAGTTCATTGTAGTCGGTCGTAAAAAAATCGGCGCCGATATCGGAGGCGAGTTTTCTTCCTTTTTTCTCGTCGATGTCGCAAAGGCCAATCCACTCGACTCCGGGATAGTTGCTCGCGAAAGTGGAGCGGAAAGCGCCGATGCTCCCGCAGCCAACGACGGCCAAACCTATGGGTGATTTGCCGGCTCTTGTTGCATTCATTTATCTCTCCTGTCTGCCGTCCGCAATAAGAAGGCGCCGATTCGGCGCGGGATGTAAAAATACACGTTTTCCATATATCCTAAGCACAGGGCCGAAACACACCGGAGTGAGAAGCTATAGCGGACGCCGCCCCCAAAACGGAGCGGCAGAGGAGACAGATGTCGATTCAGCCGATTGAGGAACTCTCTAGCGGTGACGGCTCATCCCACAGCCAATTGAGCGCACGTCCGGTCCGGGTTAGCTGCCCTACAAAATGGCTATTCCTGTATCAACATCGAAGGCGTGAACCCGATTAGGATTGACCGTAAAAGTGATCTTTTCGCCCTCACTGAAGCTCAGATTCGCATTCACACGGGCCGTAAGAGGGGTTCCACTCACGTCCAACTCCAGGAAAATATCCGAACCCACGGGCTCGACAAGCTCGATCTTTGCCTCGAACGTATTATCCATACCAGCGTCGCCGCCGAGTTCGAGGTCCTCCGGGCGGACCCCGAAAGTGACATCCCGACCGACATACGACCCCAGGCCGTTCGCGCATCCGGAAGAAACGAACGCCTTGAATCCCTGACCTTCGAGACTGAGTTTACCGTCGGCCGATCCCACCTTGGCCGGAGCAAAATTCATGGAAGGGCTTCCGATGAAACCCGCAACAAACTGATTGATGGGTTTTTTATACACCTCCATCGGCGTCCCTACCTGCTGTATTACGGCGTCCAGCATGACGACGATGCGGTCCCCCATCGTCATGGCCTCGATCTGATCGTGCGTCACATACACCGATGTCGCATTCAGCTGATTGTGAAGCTTCAGGAGTTCCACGCGCATCTGGACGCGGAGCATCGCATCCAGGTTAGAAAGAGGCTCGTCGAATAGAAACGCCCTGGGATTTCGCACGATGGCTCTCCCGAGAGCGACCCGCTGACGCTGCCCGCCCGAGAGTTCTTTGGGGAACCGCTCCATCAGATCGTCGATCCCGAGAATATTCGCGACCTCTTTCACGCGCTTTACGATTTGATCCTTGGGCACCCGCCTGAGCTTGAGCGCAAACCCCATGTTGGCGAAAACGGTTTTATGGGGATAGAGGGCGTAGTTCTGGAACACCATGGCGATATCCCGGTCGCGGGGAAGCACGTCGTTCAACCGCCGGCCATCCATGAAAATGTCCCCTGCGGTGACCTCCTCTAGGCCGGCGATGAGGCGAAGCGTCGTCGACTTGCCGCAGCCCGAGGGACCCAAAAGGACGACGAACTCCTGATCATGGACGGTTAGGTCAACGTCCTTGACCGCGACCACGTTTCCGAAATTCTTGCCCAGTTTCTCAAGTACCAACTCACCCAACGTCAACCCTCCGAACGGAAAATCCCGGGCCGGTTAGCCCCGGTTTGTGAATAAACAAGTTATTGCTTGAGCGCCCCTTCGGCCAGCCCCTTCACGAAATATTCACTCAAGAATGCGTAAATTACCGCGATGGGAAGGGACCCGAGAAGGGAGGCGGCCATGAGCTTCCCCCAAAAATACACATCGCCCAAAGCCAGCTGGCCGTGAACCCCCACCGGAACGGTCTTCAGTTCGTCGTCGCTGATGAAGGTCAGAGCGTAGATGAACTCATTCCATGAAAAAGTGAAGGCGAAAATGGCGGCCGCAAGCACCCCCGGCAGTGCCAGAGGCAGGGCGATTTGGAAGAAGGCCTGCAAACGCGTACAGCCGTCGATGATCGCGCTCTCCTCGAGTTCCGCGGGAATGCTCTTGAAATAACCCAGCATGAACCAAGTCGAAAAGGGAATCAGATGGGTCGGGTAAGCCAGGATGAGGGCCAGACGGGTGTTGTTTAACCCCCACTGGTTAAAAACATAGGCCAGCGGGAGAAAAAGGACCGAAACCGGAACCAGGTAGGTGGTGATGATCCCCATTCCAAGCGACGACGCCCCCGCGAAGCGCAGCCGCGCCAGCGAGTAGCCCGCCAAAGCGCCGACGGTGACGGAGATCGCCGTGGCCGTTAACCCCACGAACAGACTGTTCCACACCCAACTGAAAAATTCCGTTTCCGTCAAAAGCTCGATGTAGTGATCGAGGGTGAATTCGGTGATCATCCAGGGGAGGCGATCCGCGTCGAAAAGTTCTTCTTCGACGGTAAACGACGATATCCCCATCCACAAGAAAGGAATCAGCGCAAAAGCCATAAAAAAGAACAGGGGAACATAGAGGAAAAACACCTTGTGCAGCTTCTCTCGCTGCCGCATGGTGAGCGCCCACTTCTCCTCCGCCCTTGCCGCCATCTGTGATATCGAAGTAGACATCTAAGTCGGGTCCCTCCGCATGCGGTATAGACGGTAAAAGATGATGACGAAAAGGAGAGGGAACATGGTGAACGAGACGGCGATCCCCTCACCCAGTTTTCCGGCCCCGAGGGCATACTGATAGGCCAGGGTGGAGAAGACATGAGTAGAATTGGCCGGGCCGCCCGAGGTAAGCACAAAGATGATGTTGAAGTCGCTCATCGTCCATATCGTGCCGAAAAGAGTGACGATGATAAGAACATGCTTGATGTTGGGCAGCGTGACGTTCCAGAACTGCGATAGAAGATTGGCTCCGTCGATTTCGGCCGCCTCGTACTGATCCTTGGGAACGGTCTGAAGGGCCGCCAGTAGCGAGACGATAAAGAACGGCATGGTTCTCCACACGTTGACGATGATGATGGAGGTGAGCGCGATCCCCCACTGGCTCAGCCAGAGGATCTTTTCTTCGATGAGGCCGAACGCGATGAGGGTGCGGCTGATGACGCCGAACGTATCATCGTACATCCACAGCCAAACAAGGGCGCTCAACACCGAGGGAATGATCCACGGAAGCAAGATGAATCCGCGGAAGAAATTTTTCATGCGGAAGGCCTGATTCAGTATCAGGGCGCCGGTCAACCCAAAAACGACCTTGCAGACGACCGATACGGCGGTGAAAATCATCGTGTTCATCACCGTCCAGCGGTAAACCTGATCGCTCCAGAGATCGATGTAGTTGCCCAGGCCGATGAAATTGCCTTCCACCCCCACCCGCTTGTCCAACATGGTAAGCCAGACGGCCTGGATGAAGGGATAGCCCAAAAGAACGATGAGAAGCAAAAGAGCCGGGGCGACCATTAGATAGCCCAGAACCTCGGGCCTCTCCAGCCTGCGGGCCAGCGGCCCCAGCGGAGGAAAATGGTCCTCCGCCGGGGCCTGGCGTAACTCTTTCGTTTGCTCGGTAATTTCCCGCGGTTCTGCTATGCCCGCCATCGATTCACTCCGTCATCAAAGGCGATGACACTTTCTAGTTAACCCCGTAGATTTTCCGCAATTCTTTCACAGTTTGTTTGATGGTCTCATCGATGCTTTGCGTCCCCTGCACGTACCGCTGGACCATCGCAAGCAAGTTGAAACGCTGGTGCACCTCAGACCCCGCCTTTGAGGCCGGGCCGGGCCAGCCCGGAACGTGGGCATAGAGGGCCTGCTTCGCCATAATATCATAATACTCGTTCTGGGGAAGCCGGCTGGCCAGCCCCTTTTGAGTCGGCGTCCACATCCAGGCTCTCTTGCTGAACCCGACCTGCATATCGGCCTGCGCCATGAATTTAATGAACTCTTTGGCCTCTTTCTTCTTTTTGGAATACTTAAAGAGCACCAGATACTGCGGGATGGCTGTGCAGTGGCGCCCAGCGGGACCTTTGGGCACCAGCGAGAATCCGACGTTCTTGTAAAGATTCGCCCACTTCTTCTTGGTGCTGGACTTCCACCAGATGCTCGGCGAGTTGATGGTCATCCCCGTCTTTCCGGCCAGGAAGGTCTGATTGTTCTCCAATGTCTTCCACTGGATTACCCCCTTGGGCCAAGCCTCTTTGTAGGCCTTTTTAATGAAGCGCAGTCCCGCGCGCGTCCCGGCGGAGTCGAGAGTAATTTTCTTGCCGTCATTGGAAACCTGCCGCATCCCGTAACCCCAAAGGATACAAAGGATCGTCGTACTGGGGTCGATGACGTGGGTCCCCAAGGACTCAGCCCAGGGGGCCAGTTTAGCCTTTTTCAGCTTTTTTCCGATTCGCAGGGCATCTTCCCAAGTGTCGGGCGGATTCTCTCCGATCTGCTTCAAGTGATCTTTACGGTAGTTCATCACCTGGGAGGTGGTCATGAAAGGAGCGGCCAACCATTTGCCGTCGATGAAGCCGCCGTCCTTGTACATATTGTAGAAACCGCCGTTCTCTTTGGACAGAGGACCGACGACTTCGCTGACATCCGCGAGGGATTCTTTCACGGTGATGGCGCCGTTATAAACCACCATGAGAAGGTCCGGCCCACTCTTGGTCTCGGCGGCCGTGATGAGGCGGCGTCGAAGCTCGCGCGAGGCGATGAACTCGATTTTCAAGTCGATCCCCGTCGCCTTTTTGAATTTCTTCGGAATTGTTTTCAGGAATTTCTGAGCCGCCACCACCGGAACGGTGCGGACGGTCAATCTGAGCGGAGCGGCCTGGACAGCCACAACCGCGAAGGCCAACATGAAAAACGCTATGAAGGTTGCCGTGAAAAATCGTTTCCAGCTCATCAATTCTCCCCTCCCTTTACACAACGCGGATTTCATCTGAATTACATCTGAATCTCCCAGAACAAGCCTTATGCCTTATGAAGGACCGCTGATAGACAAATACCCTCCTCCGGAAACGGTTACTCCAGTCACCTCCTAAGATACAGGTAAAAAAGGAGGCTATGGCGATTCATCCCCTTCAACCAGGAATATTTACATGGTTCTTTAAAAATCTATTATTCTTCTTTAAATTTAAGTATACAAAAAAAATCATTTTTGTATAGGATAATTTTCTCATGGTTATCATTTGATATCGGAAAAAACCTGGCAGACCGCTCAGGCAAAAGCCCTCGGCGGCCGATCAATGTTAACAGCTAACCCTTTGACTTTTATGAACAACCTATTCTTTGGCCAAAATTAGTGATCGGCCAACACCCTGAATCTAATGAAAAAATCCCCATAACCCGGATGGGTTACGGGGATTTTCAAGGGCAAGCTAAACCGGCTTCCACTCCTCCACGTCACCCCACTGGTCGAAAACGCTCTGGGCCGCACGCAGCGAGCCGTTGGTTCTTGGGTATCCGATATAGGGCGCGCAGGTCGTGATTGCCTCGACAACCTCATCCTGGGTGGCCCCCTGGTTCAACGCACCGCGAACCTGTCTCGTGACGGCTTCATACTCGCCCTGGGAGGCGCATACAGCGGTAAGAATGAGTTCCTTGGTCTTGATGTCCAAAAGAGGTTGGGCCCAGACAGTGCCGTAGCAATACTCGTATATCGCTTGACCGTGCATCGGCGAGATTTTTCCGATTTCCCCGATCCTGACCTCCCCCGCCTTCCCCAAGACCGAACCGGCAATCGCTTTTCCCTTTTCATACCTTTCGCTGATCATGAGTGCATCTCCTCTCCATGGGTGGTTGACCGGCTGAATATTCATACTACTGACCGTTGACTATCTATGTTGCAATTTTCTTTTCACGAGACAATAAGTATCTTAATCACTCCGCCGAGTTGTGACCAGGAACCTGCCATACAAAGGCCCGGATTCTCAAAATTCCGGAACTCACAGTCGATTCAAGGGTTCTCACGAAAAGGTCCTTGAGATGTTCGAATTCCTACAACCAAACCTCCTGGCCCTGTTCGCGGCGATCTTGTTAGCGGTCGCGAATATTCTCTACCGGGATTCCCTGCGCGAACTAAGCCCGGCGGTTGCTTCGTTTGTGACGCATCTCGTCATGGGTTCCATCGCCTGTGGCGTCTATGCCGCCTCGGGCGGAGTGGAGAAATGGCCCCTTGCAGGCATTCTCTGGTTTCTCCTCGCGGGGTTTGTCGGCAATTTTTTAGGCCGCTATTTGCTCTTTGTCTCCATTCACTATATCGGCGTCGCGCGCACTACCGTCCTCAGTCAAACCCAGCCGATTTGGTCCAGTATCCTGGCGCTTATTTTCCTCGGAGAAAGTATCGGCCTCGGGGCCGGGGCGGGAACCCTGGGAATTGTGATCGGCGCCAGCATCATCGTCCTGGGCCGCAAGGAAAAGGAAGAAGAGGGAGTTCTGAATACCACCTTAACCCTGTATTTTCTGCCCTTCCTGGTGGCGCTCGTCCATGCGATAGCGCCGATATTCCGAAAATTCGGATTCGCCCTGATACCCTCGGCTCCGTTCGCGATTGGTGTCGCCACGCTTTTCTCCGCCGCCCTTCAACTGGCTGTTTTATCTTTCACAGAGCGAGGCGAGGGCCATCGATGGGACCGTGGGGCTCTGCGATCCATCGTGATCGGCGCCAGCATCAACACCCTCGCCGCCCTTTGCTTCTGGACAGCCATCAAGGACGGGGCGGTGGTCGAAGTGGTCCCTATTCGGCGTCTTTCCGTTCTGTTCGTACTCTTGTTTTCTTGGATATTTCTCAGAAAGCTGGAGAATCTCAACTGGCGGGTTGTGATGGGAGCCGTTTTAAGCGTAATCGGCGGGGGGGCCATCATCTTGAGCCAATAAATCGGTAAAAAATACCACCGGGTCATCGATCCGATCAGGCAGTATTTTCTGGAAAGTTAGAATGAGTTTTTTGTATTACTGCCCGTGAATTTCAATAACAAAATGGTATTTAACAATTACCCTGAACTTCGCTGAACAAGGACTAAGCCTACGATCATCCGGGGACGAGGCCGCTTGGATCGGCTCCAAATATTGTTGCCCCGGTGGATTATACTCCGCTTATCTTAGGAAATCAGCATTTTTCCCGCGGCTTCCCTGACCCCCATACCGGGAAGGACGCCCCGGGATCCAGCCACATCGTTCATGCACGAAATAATCCCGTCGTTCCAGGTGCTCATGGTTTCGTCGACTCGGGCGGACATCGTCCCAACAGCGGCGGCTGCGATTCCCGCCTCGGCCAGCGGCGCGAACGCAGCGATTCCCGAATCGTCCTTCCCCCTTCCGGCGTCGTTCGTAATCACCCCTTTGACCTGAAGCCGGATAATCTCCGCAACAATCGTCTGACCAGAGTGCGAGCCCTGGACAAAAACGGCATCCGGATGGGGCTCCTGAATTTTCTTTAGGACTGGAAGCCCTCAGGACGCGTACACCGTTCCGTTTTCCGTCTCATCCAGGACGGTGATGGTATTCTTCTCACTGATTCCTTCGGGCTCGATCACCTTGCCGGGAGGGGCCTTGAGCAGGAGACGCGCGGCTTCTTGAATCGGCTGGCCGGGCCGTACGCCGAGGTCCGTGGCTGCCTCGTTGGCATGCCCAACCTTTCCGGTTTCATAAACCGAGTCGCCATCGGCAAGGCGG
>NYYB01000186.1 GCA_002685755.1 Nitrospinota bacterium | reverse complement strand
GAAAGTTCGGCCGTTTATGCGGCGTCGATGCTCGGGGCGGATGCAGCTGTGTTTGGCGCCTATTCGCTGGGCACCCACCGGATCCGCGTCTGGGGGGCGGTTGTGATGAACAGCCCTCCCGAGACCATTTATTTTAGAAGGGGTTTTGAGCATTTTTTTGGTCTCCCCGAGCGAGAGGAGAAGTCGAGGCCTTATCTGGCGTTGGCGAGGGGGAATCAACCGAGGAAAAATGTGCCAGATGCTTGGCTCTCTGCCTGGCTCTCTCCCCGGCCTCACATCCATCCGAGGTACCCCGATGGATGGGCGGATTTGGCTTTCGAGGTGGCCATGGAGCAGATCGACCTCGAGGGGCGGCGGACCCAGTTGATTGGCGGTGAGGTGGTAGGGTCGAAAGATTTGCTAGTGGGCCGCATCGGTGTACCCGCTCCCAGATATATCTATGGATTTGCGGTAGACAACCGCGGGGAGACCGAGGAAGTATTCTCCTCCGGAAATGGGCCGGGTAAGCCTGCATTGGTGGTCCCCGAAAAGGTTTCCCATTTCTCCGCGAGGCTTCTTCCCGCAGGCAGGACCTACCGGGTCTACTTTGTTTCCTCATGGAAGGATTTTGACGGTAAAAAGTCCGTCGAAATCACCATGAGAAGGCTCGGCCTCCTGGGAGGGAGGGGAAGCGCTGCCTCGAATTTTAGAGAAGTTTCAAAGGGATTACCAAAAAAATCATGGTTTTTGCCGCCTGGGCAGGAGCGGCTGATTCTCGAGGAAGGCTGGGATCATTACGTTTATTGGGTGCACCGAAAAAACAGCAAATAAAGGCCCGTTTTTTTCACCCGAAACAAGAGTATGATGTCCTGATGGGGCGTTCGTATAAAAGGTATCCTGCCCCAAGGGATCTGCTCAAAGGGTCCTTATCGATAATTCTCTAACGCTCGAGACGCCCATGTCATCTCCGGATTTGCCCATTAGACCTGAAGCGGATTTATCCTTCGCGGGAGATTCTGTGCGCCTGGAAGGTGCGTTGCACTTTGCCGGAAAATTCCTCCTGGACGGCCAGTTCGAGGGCGAAATCGAGGGAAGCGGCCGCCTTGAATTGGGCTCATCCGCTCAAGCAGAAGGAAGAATTTCCGTCGAGGAGTTGGTCCACCACGGATCGAGCGAAGGCGATCTTGTCGCCGTTGATAAATTAGATCTTAGGCCTGGATGCTACCATCGGGGAGATATTCAAGCGCTTCGGGTTCAAATTAGCCCCAAAGCCTGTCTCGAAGGCGTCTTGAAGATGCCGGACTCAAGACCCGATCCGCCGCAGGACCCAACGGGCAACCGCAATCGGAAGAAGCTAGTGGTTGGTATATTTGTCCTCTTTTTGGCGGGTGCCGGTGCGCCTGTGGCTATCCAAAAGGTTCCCCTCTACCTACAGGCCATTGAAGAACGCCTAAGTCGGTTCGGTCGTTTGATTCCTACTATGGATTATTCCTCTGCTGGTGGCGTTCCTGAAAAAGATGACGACGTTCAAGATGAACTCCTCGAAAAGGCAATTCGTTTTGAAAGAAACGGGATTTTTCCCATGGCGGTGACTCAGTTGGCAAAAGCGGCGAAGGTGGAGGGCGTGAAAACACCTGTGGCGAGGTTTCGGCTGGCGAAAAATTTCGCACGGCTGGGCCGGTCCGACGATGCAATCGCTCAGTTGGTGAATTTGTTGAAAAAGACCCCTGACCATATCGAGGGCCGGGTTCTTTTGGGCGATCTGTATGCTCGCGCGGAAAGTTTTCAAAAAGCCGCATTCGCCTATGCGGAGGCCATTCGTTTCGATCCTGCGGATGTTGTTCTCCGGCGGCGGTTGGAGAAGGTCAGGGTTCGCTTGAGAGAAGGAAAGCCAGCGCCGGGAGAAGTGAAAAAAATTCCCTCCCTCGAAGCGCTACTGAGTGAGGCCGAAGAGCTCATCGACGGAAAAAAACCCGTCCAGGCGGCGAAGATTCTTCGAAAAGGAATTTCATTGATGTCCGAGGAGCCCCGCCTGTACTTTCAGCTGGGGTCAGCCCTGACGGAAATTTCGAATCGAGATGGCGCTATTGATGCATACAAAAAAGTGATTGATTTGGCCCCTGATTGGCTGGACGCTTATTCCCGCCTTGGGGCCTTGCTCGAAGCCGGGCGGAGGTACAAGGAGGCGGTTGTTCTCTATCGCCGCGCTGCTGCCCTACATCCATCTAATTTGGAAATGCTGGTCCGGATAGCCCGCCTTGAGAGGGCGCGTGGACGCCCGAATGAGGCATATAAGTTGCTTTTAAAAATGCGAAAAAAGCATCCGAAATCCAAGGAAATTCTGCTCGAATTGGGAATGTTGCTATGGGAGAGCGGAAAGGCCAAGGAGTCCAAGGAACATTTTAGAGAGGTGTTGAAAATAGAACCCAATTCAGCCCCAGCATTGAACCGGCTGGCGTGGTTTCATGTCGTGGATGGAAAGAATCTTGAGCGTGGCATAGAACTCTCGAAGCGCTCTCTGGAAATTCGTCCGGATACACCCCCCTATTTGGATACTTTGGCGGAGCTTTATTTCAGGGACAAGCAGCCTGTGAAATCGATACCCCTCATTCAGCGAGCCATAGAACTGGAGCCCAGCAACCGTTACTATAGGGTTCAGTTGGATAAATTCAAAAGAGCCAGCCGATAGGCGGTGCTTCAGTGGAGGGTATAGAATGATTCGATCGATAATGGTTTTGTGAATCCTTGCCTTGACCTTATTGAGTGGGTGTACGACCATGCGGAAGACAATGGATTCCATGATCGAAAGCCGAAAACCGGCTCGAAAATTTCAGGTCGCCCGATTGAATAAAATTCCACCGGGAGAGATTTTCGATGGGCGTGTTGACGATATCTCGGGAACTAGGTAGTGGCGGGGACGTCATCGGAAAAAAAGTGGCGGATGAATTGGGTTGGGACCTCCTTGATATAGAGAGTTTCGCCGAGGCCGCCCGCTCCTATGGTTATGTGCGCGCCGAACTCGAGCGGGTGGACGAGCGAAGTCCCGGCTTCGTAGATAGGTTTTTCAGGGATCGCCAATTGGTCTATCTCGATATTATGAGGGCGATTGTTTACGAGTGTGCCCTTAGCGACAACTACGTCATCCTGGGCCGGGGCGGAAATTCTCTGCTCACTGGCATTCCCGGGGTATTTCGGAGCCGAATCGTTGCATCCGATGATGTCCGGCGAAAACATCTTACCGAAAACGAAGGAATCAGCGGAGCGATGGCGGAGGAGTTTATCCGCCACAACGATCAGGAGAGAAAGTCGTATACGCGCTATTTCTTTAATGCTCGTTGGGGTGATCCGGGCGATTTTGATGTAGTTCTCAATACCGGCTACTTCGAGGATGAAGCCGTCGTCCGGATGCTCGTCAAAATCATGAAGCGGGAACATCTTGCCCAAAACGCGCCGGCTTCGTCCGAGAGTCTCCGAAACCTCTCGTTCGCGCAAAAGGTGAAGGCGGCGTTGATGACGGATGACCGTATCGATGCCAGCGGAATTTCCGTGGAATGTACCGTCGCCGGGTGCCTTGTTTTGCGCGGGCGCGTTAACAGCGAGGATGAAAAGGACCTGTCGGAGAGCATTGCCAACTCTTTTGAGGGTGTGGGATCATTAGAGAGCGAATTGGTCGTGATGCCGCCCATCGAGGGGTGGTATCCCGTATGATGAGGCGCATGGGAATTTAGGTGCCAAGATCTTTGAGTTCGGACAGAGGGTGCGTGAGAGGGGGAGTATGCCTCGCGGCGGCATCGATTCTCCTTTCCGGTTGCGGATATATTGTCCAGACAAGCAGGTACGAAAAAGACGCCAAGGAATCCAATGCCAAGATTGAGTTTGTCCGAAAACAGCTCCTCGCCCATACCCAAATTTTGCAAAATCACGGAAGATCAATAAACGAAGTTCAACTTCAGCTTCGCGATATCGCCTCCAGAGTCAAAAAACAAAGGGACTTCGGCCCGGCAAAGTCTCCCGTAAGATCGAAAAAATCCTCTCGGGCGAGGTCGAAATCCGCAGCGAGCGGTGCGGGTGGCGGCAGGAGGTTGTTGGGCGGCGGCCATCCTATCGGGAGATCTCTTTTTGTGCGGGCCTCATACCGCGGTCTTCTCCTGAATTACGCCGGGGGCTACCGTAAGCCTCGGGGCAAGCGATTACTCTATAAGCTTCCTCCCGGCACGCTGGTCGAGGTTCTCTCGAGGGATAACCGGGGATTCACTCGCATATTGGTGAAATCAGGCCGCTGGAAGAGAAGGAAAATGTGGGTGAGAACCCGTTGGCTGGTCGTCAAAATGAAGTCGCGGAAGGGGAAGAAGGGGTAGCCTACGAGACGAAATTAGTCAATTATCCTTAGCCCCTCCACCAAGTCATCCCGTAGCGCTTCGAAATTCTCCAACCCTACAGAATAGCGGATAAGACCGGGAACTACTCCTCTGGCCTGTGCACCCTCGAGGCCGAGGTCGGCATAGGCCATCCGGGGGTGGTGCTCGGCCTGGCTCTCGGTGCCGCCGAATCCAGCCGCCAGCACAGGTATCCTGAGTGAATCGACCAGCCGGTCCGCGGCATCGGGGCCTCCGTTAAGCTCGAAACTGAGCAAGCCGCCGAACGCCCTCATGATCTTCCGGGCGGTTTTATGGTCGGGGTGCGATTCGAGGCCAGGGTAATGGACGCACTTGATCTGTTTTTGCTCTCTGAGAAATTCGGCGAGACGAAGCGCCGTCTCGGATTGCCGCTCCACCCGGACTCCGAGGGTTTTCATTCCCCGTTCGAGAAGAAATGCCGTATGAGGGCTGATCACCGCTCCCAACATGGCCTGTTGCTCAACCAAGGCGTCGATGAAAGGCCGGGAACCGGAGACAGCGCCGGCAAGCAAGTCGTTGTGACCTCCGAGAAATTTCGTAGCGCTATGAACGACGAGGTCCGCCCCATGTTCGAGGGGCCGGAGGAGAACGGGCGAGGCTATCGTGGAGTCCACAACCAGTTTTGCGCCGCGATTCCGGGCCCATTCCGCGAGCCGCTCCAGCTCGGGAACCCGCATGGTGGGGTTCGATGGAATTTCGGCGAACAGTACGCGAACCGGACCTTCATTCGCTTTTTCGAGGGCGTCGATGGTGTTCTCCGGCAGTATCTCAACATCCACCTTGTAGCGGGAGAGAAGGGATTCGGCAAAATCTCTCGTGTGGCGGTAGGTCTCGCCAAGGAGGATGAGTCTTGCCCCCGGGCCGAGGAGCGCCCAGAACACCGATGAGACGGCGGCCATGCCGCTTGCGTAGAGGAGAGACGCCTCGGCCCCTTCAAGCCTGGAAAGACGTGATTCGGCTGCGGCTAAAGTGGGGTTTCCGTAGCGGGTATAAAAATATCCCTCGCTCTCCCCGTCGTGAAACGCGGCAAGATCGGCCGTACTGTCGAAGGTGAAAGTCGCGGTCTGAAATATCGGCGCGGGAAGAGAGTTTTCCGCGTTCCGGCGCCCGGATTTATTTCCGTCGGCCGAGGGTTCCGTTATTTTCAGATTTTTCGGTGGCTCGCTCATTAGAATTCCTGAGTTTATGGAGTATTTAGGTAACAGATATCGAATCGAGTTTCTTTTCGATCGCTTCCTGCACTGCACCGACATCATCGGGAAGCTCGATGGGCGAATTGGCGTAACGCGCCTCCATGCCCTCGATTTTCCTTTCGTGGTATCGGATTTTGAATTCCGTGAATTTCAGCCCGTGTGCCGTGGAGATGACCGCAACGCGGTCGCGGGCGCCCACTTCGCCGCGGGAAATAAGTTTTTGCAGAACCGCAAGCGCCACACCGGTATGCGGGCAGTTATACATGCCTGTCTGGTCGGCCTGGGCCGATGCGTTTGCCAACTCTTCCTCCGAGGCCTGCTCCACCACTCCTTTGAATTGTTTCAGGATGCGGACGGCGCGCTCGATGCTCACCGGATTTCCAATCTGGATAGCGCTAGCGAGGGTCGTTTTTGCCTTGATAGGTTCGTATTCCTTGAATCCCGTAAGGTAGCTCCGGTAGAGTGGATTTGCGTTTTCCGCCTGTGCGCAGACGATTCGGGGCAGGTGATCTATCAGCCCCAAATCCCGCATCATCAAAAAACCTTTTCCGAGTGCGCTCACGTTCCCCAGGTTTCCTCCGGGGACAATAATGACGTCGGGCAATTCCCAGTCGAACTGCTGGGCAAGCTCGATGCTGATCGTCTTTTGCCCTTCGAGGCGGAGCGAATTAATGCTGTTCGCCAAGTAGATGCCTTGGTCCTCCGCCACCTTTTGCACGATCTTCATGCAACCGTCGAAATCGGTGTCCAGCGACATGACGGTGGCGCCGTTGGCGATGGGTTGAATAAGCTGGGCCGTTGAGACTTTATCCCGGGGCAAAAAGACGATCGAAGGAATGTCGGCCGCCGCGCAATAGGCGGCCAGGGCCGCCGATGTGTCTCCGGTCGAGGCGCAGGCGATGGCGCGAATTTTCCTTCCGTCGGCGATCATTTGCCGGGCGGCGGATACGAGGACGGTCATTCCCAAATCCTTGAACGACCCGGTGTGACTGTTGCCGCACTGTTTTATCCAAATCTCGCTGACTCCCAGTTCCCGGCTCAGGCGATTGGCCCAAAAAAGGTTGGTTCCCCCTTCGTAGAAGGAGATGATGTTGTCATCCTCCACGAGAGGCATGACCCACTCTTTCTTCCCCCAGACGCCGCTGCCGTAGGGCCATATATTTCGCTTGTAGCGATCATCAAACAGATGACGCCATTCCGAGGCGCTTTGGGTTCTGAGTGAGTCGATGTCGTGGGTCACTTCGAGAAGTTGGCCGCAATCTCTGCACCGGTAGATGGCGTCGAAGACCGAATAGGTGGCCCCGCAATCCTCGTTGATGCACTGAAACCAGCAGTTATTTTCCATGATCCATCCGTAAGAAAGAAAATCCAGCGTAACTGTCTGAAAGCGAGGGGATTATGGCAGAGCCCGCCTCGCCCCGCAACGATTTCCCGTTTTTCCCGCAGCAAGCTCATCGGGCGGGGGCATCGAACCCGGTGGAACGGGGGCGGGAGATGTCCGAATTTGGCCCAGAGAAAGGGGTTTAGGCTCCTTCCTGTTGGGGAGCCGTCGGGGCCGTTCGGGTTTCCTTCTCGTTTATAATAAACGCGAGAATGCTCGCCTGGAGGCACAATTAGGCAGCCAGCCTTGAGGTCTCCGCTCAATGAGAACTAGCGCTAATGGGAAGATCAAAGAAAATATAGCGGCCACCAGCACCATTTCTCGGCAGTGATACAATAAAATGAGCGGCATCATGAAGCGAATTTATCTTATTTTCGCGATTTTATCTGCTTGATTATTTTTGCGAGGGAGTTCAACCGATGAAAGCACCTCAGATGCGAGTGCCTCACCCTGGCCCGAAAACCCGTGAGCAGCTCGAGCGGCTCGGCCGTTATGAGGCAAAGGCTGGTTTGTCGTCGGGGATGACCCCGGACACGGTGATGATTGAGCGTGCCCTGGGCGCAGAGGTCGAAGATGTTGACGGGAATGTTTTTCTCGATTTTGTGTCCGGATTCGGTTCGCTCAACGCGGGCCACTGTCATCCGAGGGTCGTCGAGGCCGTGCGGGAGCAGGCCGGGAAATTGCATCAGGCCATGTCGCTGGGATCGAAGGTACGCCTCGACCTCGAGGAAAAAGTGATCTCGCTGGTGGGCGGGGTGGCGCCCAAGAAAATTCTCTTCGGCGCCTCGGGCGGCGAGGCTGTTGAGACCGCGATCAAACTCGCTTGCCGGGCCACCGGGCGGCAAGAAATCGTGGGGTTTACGGGCGGATTCCACGGGCGCTCCCTCGGGGCCCTTCCTTTCATGGGCCGGAAGTCCCAGCGCGAGGGGCTGGGGGCGCTCGTTCCGGGAGCGCACCATGTTCCCTATCCCTATCCCTACCGGAATCCCTTCGGCCGAAGCCCGAATGATTGCGTCGAGGGGACGATCGCCTATATCGAGGAGTTTTTGAAAAATCCGGCGAGCGGGTGGGGCGAGGTGGCCGCGATCATGACTGAACCCGTCCAGGGAAACGGAGGGATGATTCCGGCGCCCCTGGGGTTTCTTCGCGCTCTCCGGGAACTCTGCGACCGCTATAGGGTTTTGTTCATCTGTGATGAGGTGATGAGCGGTTTCGCACGGACGGGAAGAATGTTCGCCTACCAGCACGAAGAAGGGGTGGAGCCCGATCTGGTTGTCATGGGAAAATCCCTTTCGGGGGGGCTGCCCCTTTCGGCCTGCGTGGCCAAATCGGAGATTGCCGATGCCTCTCCACCAGGAAGCGAGACGGGCACCTATGCCGGCAATGTTTTGTCCTGCGCAGCCGGGCTCGCCTCCATCGCGGTCTACGAAGATGAGAATCTGGCCGATCGTGCCGAGCGGATGGGGGGCTATTTTCTTGAGCGTCTCGGAGAACTGGCCGAGCGGCATCCCGTGGTGGGCGAGGTTCGAGGTCGGGGGCTCATGCTGGCTGCGGAGCTTGTCTCGGATCGCCAGACGCGGGAGCCCTTGCCAATCGCCAAGGAGGCGAGCGAGATGGCCGTGAAAAAGGGCCTTTTTCTCTATCCGGGCGGGCACTACAAAAATGTACTAGCTTTCATGCCGCCGATCGTCACCGATGAGGCGCAGATCGAAGCCGCGGTGGGGATTGTGGACGAGATCCTTCTTGAGCTCTCAGAGAAAGGTTGAGAGATTCAGGAGAATTTTTGAAAAAGTCCGGGAGAGGCGGGGATATTCCTGGGGTGGGCCTTCTTTGTGCTAGACTTTCAGCGATGATTGGTTTTACTTCCCTCCCGCCGCCGGAAGTTCATGAGGGTGTTCCTATGAATGGAAGCCGCCCGAGGACAAAAAAGAGACGGGGACACTACGGCACACTTCTCCTTGCGGGTTTGGCCCTCTGGGGGCTTTTGAGTGTCCATACCCTCCTTGCCCAAGGCAAGGGGCCTGTTCTCGTTATCGATGTAGAAGACGCCATTTCACCCGGTTCGACCTCCTATGTAAATTACGGCTTGGAAGAGGCCAGGAAGCGCGGAGCGCAGCTTCTTGTCATCCGGTTGGATACGCCGGGCGGCCTGGTTTCGAGTACGCGGGCCATTGTTAAGGCGATATTCGCCTCCGAGATTCCCGTGGCCGTGTTTGTTGCTCCTGGTGGAGCCCGGGCTGCTTCCGCCGGAACTTTCATCACGATGTCGGCCCACATCGCTGCCATGGCACCAGGGACGAATATCGGCGCGGCCAGCCTTGTCGGGGGCGGCGGAAGCCAAATTCAGGGCGACATGCGGAAAAAGGCGACGAATGATGTGGCCGCCTTTGCCCGGTCCGTCGCCACTCGAACCGGCCGAAATTCTGAATGGGCGGAGAGTGCGGTACGCGAGGCCATTTCCGTGGACGAGGCTGAAGCTTTGAAGCTCAAGGTAATTGATCTCGTGGCGGTGAACGTAAAATCACTTTTGCTTGCCCTGGACGGACGCAAGGTGAAGCTCGCTTCAGGCCAGGAAATAACCCTTTCCATCCGCGGTGCGCAAATGGTGGCCTTGGAGCGCACTTGGCGGGATAAAGTGCTTTCGCTTTTGAGTGATCCCAATATTGCTTACATTCTCATGTTGCTAGGGATGTATGGTCTTTTCTTCGAGCTTTCAAACCCTGGGAATATCTTGCCCGGCGTGGTGGGGGCCATCAGTATTCTTCTTGCGCTTTATGCGATGAAAGTTCTTCCAATCAACTATGTGGGCCTCCTTTTGATGGGACTGGCCGTTATTATGTTCTTGCTCGAAATTAAGGTTGTGAGCTATGGGGGTTTGACGATAAGCGGAGTCGTGGCGATGACGCTGGGTTCGGTCATGTTGATCGATTCGCCCGAGCCTTACCTTCAAATCAGCCTTACCGTGATTCTGCCCGCCGTGGCCGGAACCGCGATATTTTTCGTGTGGATTGTCGGTTTGGGTTTCAGGGTTCAGCAAACGCGGCCCGTAAGCGGGGTGGAAGGAATGATCGACCAGATCGGTGTCGTGCGTTCCGCTGGTGACGAACAAATGAAGATATTTGTTCGCGGTGAACTCTGGACGGCGGATTCCGATGAGGCGATTCAACAGGGTGAAAAAGTCCGGGTTGTCGCAATCGATGGCCTCAGGCTCCACGTTTCCAGGGAGGATGGTCAGAAATGAGCTATACCTTAATCGTCTTTGTTGCGATTGTGGGTCTATTTTTGTTTAGCGCAATTCGAGTGCTCAACGAATACGAGAGAGCTGTAATCTTTCGGTTGGGGAGATACTACCGTACGAAAGGACCCGGACTAATTATTGTGCTTCCGTTAATTGATCGGTCGGTCCGAACCAGTCTTCGCCTGGTGACGATGGATGTCCCGGCTCAGGATATCATCACCAAGGACAATGTGTCGGTTAAAGTCAACGCAGTGGTTTATTTTCGAGTTCTGAACCCCCAACATGCGATTATCGAGGTGGAGGATTTTTTATATGCCACCGGGCAATTGAGCCAGACCACTTTGCGAAGTGTTCTTGGGCAAATGGAGCTTGACGACCTTCTCTCGGAGCGCGAGAAAATCAATGTCCAGTTGCAGGAACTTCTCGATCAAGCTACCGACGCTTGGGGCATAAAGGTGACAACCGTCGAGGTAAAGCATGTGGACTTGCCCACGGAGATGCAAAGGGCCATTGCGCGTCAAGCCGAGGCCGAAAGGGAGCGTCGGGCCAAGGTGATACATGCCGAGGGTGAGTTCCAGGCCAGCGCGCGCCTCGCTGAGGCCGCAACGATAATAGGAGCGGCGCCGGGGGCCCTTCAGCTCCGCTTTCTTCAGACCCTCTCTGAGGTGGCGACGGAAAACAATTCCACCATCGTATTTCCGCTGCCGCTGGAACTTCTCCGTCCGCTCATGGGTATGGCGGATTCCATGGGTGGCGGTAAGGAGTTGCAGGGCGGAGAAGAGAAATCATCCTAGGGCAATCGATTATCTGGCTGATGCAAGATTCTCCGGTTTAATTGAAATTTAGCGGCACAATTTTGAATTAGTATCTCCGCCGCCGCCGCGGACGGAAGAGGTGAGAGCGGTCGAAAGGATCTTTATCTTTGAAAAAATCGTCTTCGTTCGGATCGCGAAATGAATCGCCCCATATTCCCCGTTTGAATGATTTGGCGAATTTCTCGGCTTCCAGGAGTTTTTTCCGGTAACGAACGTTTGGATGCTTGATAACCGCCCGGCCAAACCCGCGTAGCAGGATCAGCGCATTTACCATGGTCCCGTCGTTAAGATAAACGTAGTACCTCGCTTGCCCGTATGTATCCACCAGTTTTTTGTCTACCTCGAGTTTGACGGTTCTTCCTTCAAGCAAGTTTCGCAAAAAGGCGAAGGATTCTTTCCCCCCCAGCGCACGGCGAGAAGGAGAGGCCACACCGATCAAGGCTCCTCTCATTCCGGCGCCCAGCTGGAAGCTGTAGCCGTCAAAAACACGGGTGATTTTGGCTGTTAGCCGTTTTCCGGGTTTTGGCTCTGCCTGAGCGGCCGGGGGAGCGGAAATAAAAAAATGCGCCGCCACGATAGCCGCTATTAACGTTCGCCGGAACAGTGTGCTCTCCTCCCAAATTTTGGCTTTACTGTGACAACGTTAACGATTTGGGTACAAACGGTGTTTTCGCCCCGAATCGGAATTAAGGGGCTAATAGAGGATAATAAACCGATTTTGCTCTCTGGAGGGGGGTGATTCCGGGAGAGGGGGCGTCCGGCGATCTCCATTCGGGCAAATTTTTTTCGGAGGGGAATATTTTTCAGGGTCTGGGGCGAAAATCTCGATCTCGCAAAATCGCAATAATCATGTAAGTATTTGTTTGTTAGTGTGTTAGCGTTTACTGGACGCTTGGCATGCGTCCTGCAAGCTTCTATGAGAGGGCGGGGATATCCCCCCAGGAGCAGACAATGCCCAGCTCCGGG
>NYYB01000090.1 GCA_002685755.1 Nitrospinota bacterium | reverse complement strand
TTTCCACCGCAAGCCCCCCCGCCCTCACCTCCCGCGCCGGGCGTGCCGACCGCGCCGGGCGTGCCTCCCGGCGACCTCGCCGAGAAACTCATTGGCGGGAAACAACCACGCGCGCGGGAAAAACCGCGTCCGAGATAACCGAAAAATAGGCCTGAAACAACGATGGGCCATCATCCGCCCCTTCCGGAGGCCGATCAAGGCCCAAACGGGGGAAGGCCCCTTGACCCGGGGGCCGTAAAGTGAGCAAATACGCTCCTCCGGCATAGGCTGTCCCTTATGCATGCGCAATCGTATTTTCTTATGGGATTTCAGCGACTTGAACACCATTGGCGGGGAGACACGAGCCGCGCTTTTTTTGTTTTGAGGTAATTACCGTATGGTTTCGCTACCTATCGCGAACGTAATCGAGCTCTCCTACAGCAGCCTCTCCTACGCTTCCCTTCTATTCCTCCTGGCCAGCGGGCTCTCGCTGATTTTCGGCGTCATGCGGATCGTCAACCTCGCCCACGCCGCGTTTTTCCTGTTCGCGGGCTACATCGGGCTTGAGTTCTACAACATCATCTACGGCGCCGCCTCGATCATGCCCCGGCTCATCCAGCTCGCCGCCTGGGCGGCGCTTTATTTCGCCTGGCGTGGCCTCGCGCGGGCCGCCGGCGAGGGACGGGCGGCCCTGGGGCTGCTCGGCGCCTATATCATCGCCGAAATCGTCACCAGCGCGGCCTGGGACTATCGCTTCTTCGAGCTTTTCTTTCCCGTCATCAAGGTCCAGAAAATCGACCAGGTGAATTTTTTTGCGCTCTCGGCCGCCATCGCCGTCGCCGTGATCATGGTCGGCCTGGGCGGGATGCTCATCGAGCGCTTCTTTCTCCGGCACTTCGGGAAGGACACCCTCGCCCAGGTGCTCGTCACCATCGGGTTCGCCTTCATCCTTCAGGACGGCTCGCTCTACACCTGGGGCGGCGACAACTTCATGTTCGAGGCGCCCTGGCCCTTTAATAAAACCTTAATCATCGCGGGCATGTCGTTTCCCCAGTACCGCCTTTTCATGATCATGGTCGCGATTATCGTCGGGCTCGCGCTCCTCTTCGGAATCGAGCGAACCCGGCTCGGGGCCATCATGCGCGCCACCGTGGACGACCCCGAGATGGCGCGCGGAATCGGCATCAACACCAACATCGTTTCGATGAGCATCTTCGCCATCGGCGCCCTGCTCGCCGCGATCGGCGGCGTCGTCGGCGGGGCCTTTTTCGGAGTCTACCCCGGGCTGGACTTCGAGATACTCCCCTACGCCTTCGCGGTGGTCATCATCGGCGGGCTGGGAAGCCTCACCGGCGCGGTCGTGGGAAGCCTCGTGGTCGGCTTCATGGAAAACTTCGGAACCGCCCTTTTCCCCGAACTCGCCTACTTCGCCCTTTTCGCGCCGATGGCCATTATCCTCGCCGTCAAGCCGACGGGCCTGTTTGGAAAAGGTTAGGCGATGACGGGATCCGAAATCGAGCGCCGGCGAATCATGATTGTCATGGGGGTGTTCGCCGCCCTGGCCCTGATCACGCCGTTTCTCGACCTTTTTCTTCAGTCCCTCGTCACCGAGATTCTCGTCTTCGGCATCCTGGCCATGAGCCTGGACATCCTTCTCGGCTTTACCGGCCTGGCTTCGCTGGGCCACGCGGCCTATTTCGGAGTCGCCTCCTACGCCTCGGCCATCATCATGACCAAGCAAAGCTGGACGGTGACCTACGCCATTTTCACCTGGACCGACTCGTCGGGCCTAGGCCTTTTCTATTTGTTCATTATCGGTGTTCTTGTGGCCGTCGCCTTCGCGGTCCTTTTCGGATTTCTGGCCATCCGCGCGAAGGACGTTTATTTCCTGATGATCACGCTCTCCCTCGCCATGGTGGTCTGGGGCCTGGCCTACCGCTGGAGCGCGGTGACGGAGGGGGACAACGGAATTATCGTACCCGGCCGCCCCTCGCTTTTCGGCATCTCCCTCGAAGAGGGGCTCCCCTTTTTCTACTTTACGCTGGCCGTGTTTCTCCTGTGCCTCGGGGTGATCTACCTCATCACCCGGAGCCCCTTCGGCCGCACCCTCGTCGGCATCCGCGAGCGCGAGGAGCGCATGGAGATGCTCGGCTACAACATCTGGCTGCATAAATACCTGGCCTTCATCATCGCCGGGACCTTCAGCGGCGTCGCCGGCGTGATGTGGACGCTCTATAACCTGTTCGTCAGCCCGCCGGACGTCGAGCTCATCACCTCGGCCGAGGCGCTTTTCATGGTCGCGCTCGGCGGCCCGGCCACCCTGATCGGACCCGTCATCGGCGCGGCCATCATCCGCTCGCTCCAGCAATTGGCCAGTATTTATGTGGAAAGGTGGCCGCTCATCCTCGGATCGATATACATTATTACTATAATGCTCAGCCGCCTCTACGGGGTGGACGGAATACTCGGAATCGCCAATAAGCTACGGAGTTCATCCGCCGCGGCCGATAACTCGGAAGGCTGATTCGCCGCGTCTCTTTATCTCTCGCAGGACGATTTGGGGAGGACCAAGATGAAAAAAAGATGTTTGGTCATTATCGCCGCAGCCGCTCTGGCGCTCGCAGCCACCGCCGGCCCCGCCCTGGCCGCGAAGGAACTCCGCATCGGGTTCATCGCTCCGATGACAGGCTTCTTCGCAGCGATCGGCAAGGACATGGCCAACGGCTTCAAAATGTACCTTGCCCAGAACAAGAGCATGATGGGTCCCGTCAAGGTGAAGTTCATCCTCGAGGACTCGACCGGAAAGCCCTCGGTCAACCGGCAAAAGGCGATCAAGTTAATCCGCCGCGACAAGGTGCATATGTTCGTGGGCGGTCTTCTCGCCAGCACGGGCTACGCCCTGGGCGCCGTGGCCGACCGCTTCAAGACCCTCTACATCTCGCCGGTTCCGGCCGGAGACGACATGACCCAGCGGAAGCCGCCTAAATACTTCCTGAGAAGCGGATTCACCTCGAGCCAGAACAGCCATCCCCTCGCCGACTACGCCTACGATCAGGGCTACCGGCGGATCGTGATGATCGGCGCGGACTACGCCTTCGGCTACGAGACCCTAGGCGGCTTCCAGCGTCAGTTCGAGAGACGCGGCGGCAAGATCATCAAGAAGATATGGGCGAAACTCGGAGCCAAGGACTTTGGCCCCTACCTTCCCCAGATTCCCAAGGACGCCGACGCCATCATGGCCCTGATGGTCGGCCCCATGTCGCTGGCTTTCCCGAAGCAGTTCCGGGCGGCCGGGTTCAAGATGCCGATGCTCGGCGGCGTGACCAGCGCGGACGAGTTCGTTCTCCCTTCGATGGGCGATGAGGCCATCGGCTACGTGACGTCGGCCCAGTACAGCGCCGCGCTCACCACCGACAAGAACAAGGCATTCGTCAAGGAGTACCAGAGCCGCTACGGGAAGATGGCCTCCTATTACTCGGAGACCACTTACACCACGGGCCAGTGGATTCGCGACGCGCTCGAAAAGGTTAAATGGAACCCTGACGACACGGCGGGCTTCATCCGCGAGTTCAAGAAGATCCGGATCACCGCCGTCCGCGGTCCGCTCTACATCGACAGCCACGGCAACGTCGTCCAGAACAGCTACGTCCGGAAAGTCCAGCGGGTTTCGGGCGACCGGCTCGGCCTGGGCGTGAAGTCCAACTCGCTGTGGAACATCGTCATCAAGACATACCCGGCGGTCAGCCAGTTC
Organism: Nitrospinota bacterium; assembly: GCA_002685755.1. GTDB lineage: Bacteria > UBA8248 > UBA8248 > UBA8248 > UBA8248 > UBA8248. The sequence goes on along the minus strand of NYYB01000090.1, from coordinate 5,250 downwards.
TATAAACAAACGCCGGAGGAGTTTCTCAAGCAGCCCGTCTACAGCAAGAGCTTCCCCGGCTGCAAATACTGCAAATAAAGCGCACGCTTGACCCCCGCCGCCCGGAGAGAAACCCTCTTCGGGCGGCGGGTGCGTCCGCACCGGGGATGTCAACGCCAGAAGTCGTCAACACCAAAAGCAATGGAGAACACCGGTTTGGCAGAAACGGAAACCGCGCTCGAACTCAAGAGCGTAACCAAGCAGTTCGGCGGCCTCATGGCCGTCAATGATGTCACGCTCCGCCTCGGGCAAGGAGAGCGAAGGGGTATCCTCGGGCCGAACGGCGCGGGAAAGACCACCCTTTTTCACCTCATCACCGGCGTCTTGCCGCTGACATCGGGCGAGGTCTTGATGTACGGCCAGGACGTTTCCGATTGGAAAACCCACCGCAGGGTCGCCATGGGCATGGCGCGCACGTTTCAGATCACCAGCCTGTTTCCCCGTCTCAGCGTAATGGACAACGTGATCCTCGCGGTTCAGGGGCTCCGCAAGATGAAGATGGTGATGTGGCGACCGTTGTCGAGCTTCCCCGAAGTTTTCGAGAAAACCGAACAACTCCTGACCCAGGCGGGTTTCTGGGAACTCAAGGACACCGAGGTCCGGAACCTCTCCCACGGCGAGCAGCGCCAACTCGAAATCGTACTGGCGCTGGCGAGCGACCCGAAGGTGCTCCTCCTCGACGAGCCTTCGGCCGGGCTGGCCACCGGCGAATCCCGCGAGATGGCCGACTTCCTCAAATCGCTCGACCCGAATATTTCCATCCTCATCATCGAGCATGACCTCGACGTCATCTTCGAGGTGGCTTCTCATATTTCCGTACTCCACTACGGAGAACTATTAACCGACGGGCCGGCCGATCAGATCAGAAACGATCCGCGGGTCCAGGAAATCTATCTGGGGAAGGGATAAATCGTGGCCGCCTTTCTCTCCGTTCAGGACATTCACACCTACTACGGAGACTCCTATGTCCTTCAGGGGCTGAGCATCGAAGTCGAAAAAGGCGAAGCGCTCGGCATCCTCGGGCGAAACGGCATGGGAAAAACCACGCTGATCAATTCCATCATGGGATTCGTCCCCCCCCGGCGGGGCAAGATATTCTTCGACGGAAAGGACATCACCGACAAAACCAGCTACGACATCTCGGCGCTGGGCATCGGCCTGTGCCCGCAGGGCCGGCGGGTGTTCCCCACCCTGACCGTCCGGGAAAATCTCATCGTCGCCGAGCAAACGCATTCGGGAAATCGGTGGAACACCGAAACAGTTTACGAGTTGTTCCCGCGGCTGGGCGAGCGCGCCGATCAGCGCGCCGGATCGCTATCGGGCGGCGAGCAGCAGATGCTCGCCGTCGGGCGGGCGCTGATGACCAACCCGGAGTGCCTGATACTCGACGAGCCCTCCGAGGGTCTCGCCCCGCTTATCATCCAGGACATCGGAGACGCCATCCGCTCCCTCAAGGACGAGGGCCTCTCGATCATCCTCGTCGAGCAGAACACCCCCTTCGCCATCAGGACGGTGGACCGCGTATCCATCATCACCAGGGGACAGGTCGTTCACGACTCCTCCCCCCAGGAACTCTGGGAAAACGAGGAAATCAAGCAAACACACCTCGGAATCGGGTAAGCCCTTTGTTTTGAATCAAGAATCTTGAATCAAGAATCCTGAATCTCGAATCCAGATTCCCGAACCGTCCCGCCTTCTACCCCTTCTTTGCCCGAGCCACCGCCATCGCCACCCGGTCGGGCGTCAACGGCAACTCGGGGAAGCGGATTCCGATCGCGTCGTGGACCGCGTTGGCGATGGCCGCCGCCGTGGGCACCGTCACCATCTCGCCCACCCCCTTGGCCCCGAAGGGGCCCCTCGAGTAGGGCTCCTCGACGATGATTGACTCAAGCGCGTCGGGGATATCCTCTGAGGTCGGAATCAGGTAGCCGTGCATGTCGGGATTGAACATCCGCCCATCTTTCTGGACGATCTCCTCCATCAGGCAAAAACCCAGGCCCATGTAGACGCCGCCTTCGATCTGTTGGGCGACGCCCATCGGGCTGATGGCCTTGCCGACATCGTGCGCCGCCCAGACGCCGGCCACCTCGATCTCGCCAGTGCCGGGGTCTACGAGGACCTCGGCGATCTGCGTCCCGAACCCGTAGACCTCGTAGGGTTGGCCGAGACCGGTTTCCTTGTCGGTCGCCGCGGCCGGGGGGATATGGTCGGCGACGCCGATCTGCTTGAGCTCGTCGGTGACGAAGGCCGCCGCCATCTCGGCGAGGGTAACCTTCGTGCCGGGATGCCCCTTCGAGCGGACCACCCCGCCCGAGAGCTCGAGATCTTCCGGGTCCACCTCGAGCAGCCGCCCGCCGAGCCGCAAAAGTTCCTCGCGCGCCTTGATCGCGGCGTTGTAGACAGCTTTGCCTCCCTGCATCGTCACCCGAGAACTCGAACTCGTCCCGCCGAAGGGGTCGATCGCCGTGTCCACGACGCCCATCACGAACTCGCCGTAGGGAATGTCGAGCACCTCCGAGGCGATTTGGGAGAGCACAGTCTTTGAGCCCTGACCGAAATCCACCACCCCGGCGGCGATTCGGATCTTCCCCTCCGAGGTGAGGAAAATATAGGCCTCGGCCGCGGAGTAGGCGTTTCCCGTCCCGTAGAGGCAACTCGCCACCCCGAATCCCCTCAACCGCCCGTCGGCCGCGCGGCGGGAGCCGCCGCTCCGGGTTTTCCACCCCGAGGCCGCCTCCGCCTTCTCCAGCGTCTCGAGTAGCCCCACGCTCTCGTCGAGGCGCTGATTCCAGGCCGTCCTCGAACCCTCCTTGAGCCCGTTGATACGCCGAAACTCGATCGGATCCAAGCCCAGGACCCGGGCGAGTTGATCCATCTGCTGCTCGCCGGCGAAGTGAACCTGGGGGCAGCCGGGCCCGCGCATCTGCCCTCCATAAGGATTGTTGGTATGGACGCAGTAGACATCCACCTTGGCGTTGGGGACATCGTAGGGGCCGCAGGAATGGTAAGTCGCCCGTTTGAAGGCGGGCGGATTGTCCCCCCCGCTCGCCGCATAGGCGCCCTTGTCGAGATAGACCTCCACCTCGGAGGCCACTAGCCGGCCTTCCTTTGTGGCGCCCGTGCGGTAGTGGATTATCGAGCTGTGGCGCTTGGCGGAGGCGATCAGGCTCTCCTCGCGCGAGTAAACCAGCTTGACCGGTCTTCCTGTCGCCCGGGCCAGGAGGGCCGCCCTCAGCGTGACGTCCAGGCTCGCCTCGTTCTTACCCCCGAAACCGCCGCCCGGCAAGGTCTGGATGAAGCGCACATCCGACTCGGCCCGAAGGCCGAGAACACGCGCCACGTTCGAGCGCATGAGAAAGGGCTGCTGGGTCGAACACCAGACCTGCATCCCCCCGCCCGGGAGAGGCGCGGCGCAGCCCGCCTCGACCTCCATGTAGAGATGATCGACCGCCGGTGTCCGGTAGACGTTCTCGACGATGATGTCGGCGGCCTTGAAACCTTCCTCGATGTCTCCCCTGCGGATTTTACCGTGATTGAGCATGTTGCCCTCGGGCCACAGCCGGAGAGCGCCTTTGTCGAGCGCCGCGCGCGGGTCGTCGATGGTCGGCATGGGCTTGTATTTCACCTTGATCAGGCGCATCGCCTCCTTGGCGGCGGCGGCCCCCTCCGCGGCGACGAGGGCCACGACATCGCCCATGTAGAGCACCCGGTCGCGGGCGATCATGGGCGCGCCCCGCTTGTGGGGCGTCTGCCGCGGCTCGCCCTCGAGATCCGCGCCGGTGAGAACCGCTGCCACTCCCTCGACTCTCCGGGCGGCCCCGGCGTCCACCGAGAGAATTTTCGCGTGAGCGTGCTCGCTCCTGAGGGCGAATCCCACCAGCATTCCCGTAAGTTGAAGATCGTCCAGGTACAATGGCTCCCCCGAGGCCTTCTCGAGAGCGTCCATAAAGGTCATGTTCTGGCCCACCACCACACCGCCCATATCCTTGGCTTCAGCCATGAATCTCTCCGTTCTTGTTGTAAAAGGGGCTAAATTTTTTCGATAAGGTTTCTCCCGGATTATACGATAAATATTTGAATTTTCTTAATTAATACGCACCGAGTTCCAATATTTTTCGAAATGAACTAATATCGGCTTGCATTTTGGGCCGGAGTTTGGGAATGTTGACTAGAGTGCATATATCGCTCTTTTTAGCTATTCAATGCCCTCCGTCCCCGGGCCCAGAGGATCCATTTTCTTGATCCCGGCATAGCAATCCAACTTCCGCGAGGCCATCAATTGGGCGTCATTAACCTCGAAGACCTCCAACCGGACATGCTTCTCGATGAAGACATGCTCGCCCGAAACGGCCCACGGTGACGAGGTCCGGGTAAGCGTCAGCGACGAGAGGTTAGGAATCAGTCCCGACCTTCACGAGTCCATTTTCGATCGTTTCGAGCAGGTCGAGGGTGGTCACCGGCGGAAAACCGGCGTGCTGGGAATCGGCCTCAGCCTCATCAAACAGCTCCTCGCCCTTCACGGCGGGAGAATCTGGGTGGAATCCGAGGCCGGGAAAGGAAGTTCATTCATATTCGCTGTCCCGCTCTCGCCCGATCGAGAAGCCGCCGGCGGGGAAACCAGCCCCACCGCCGTCCAGGCTCGCTCCGATTCCCCCTGGAGGGGACGGAAGGTCCTCGTCGTCGATGATCTGGCGGACTATCACCAGTTGATGAAAATGCTGATGAGATCGGCGGGTCAAATACAATCCGCATTTAACGGCCAGGAAGCCCTCGACGCCCTCGGCCGGGACCACCCCGATTTCATTATCATGGACCTCCGGATGCCGATCATGGACGGATTCGAAGCGATTCGCCGGATCAAACAGAACCCCGAGACAAAGGACATTCCCATTCTCGGCGTAAGCGCTCAGGCCATGGCCGAGGACAAGGATAATTGCCTCCAGGCCGGCGCCGACGGCTACATAGCCAAACCCATCGAGTTCGAAACCCTTCGGCGGGAAGTGCGGAATATCCTTCCCTGACAAGACCGGCCGCCGATGGCCGCTTCGGCCCGGCGAATCTCCACCCCCGCTATCCGCCTACTGATACATCTCCGCGGGCAGATCGTAGAGCAGGCGCGCCGCCCGGAGAAGCAGGACATCGTTCACGCCGTCCGAGTGCAGGAAGCTCGCCGCATCGCGCAGGGATTTCTCCATCGGAAGATCTTTCATA
>NYYB01000185.1 GCA_002685755.1 Nitrospinota bacterium | reverse complement strand
TCTCGATGCAAATGTTTGAGGAATTTGTGAAACCTCGGCTAAAGATTTATTTCGAATCGATGAAAAAAGCCGACCCCGGCGCGAAAATTCTTTTTCACTGTGACGGGTGCATTGACATGTTCCTTCCTCATTTAATTGAAATCGGGATTGATGGGCTGAACCCTGTTCAGGTCTCTGCCAAGAACATGGGGGACACCGCGCGCCTGAAACGCGAATTCGGCCGGGATCTTTTCTTCTGGGGCGGGGTCGATACTGGGCGCGTCATTCCTTTTGGAACGCCGGAGGAAGTTTTTGAGGAAGTTAGACGCCGCATTGATGACTTGGCGTCGGGCGGGGGTTACATTCTAAATTTCGTCCACAATATCCAGGACGAGGTGCCGCCCGAAAACGTCTGCGCGATGTTTGAAGCCGCGATGGAACATGGCTGGTACTGAGGCTAATCCCCAAAGGGTGGAAAACGAATCCCCCACGACCTGTGAGGTCCTTCTCCTCCGGCCACTCGCACCCGAGTCAGGGAAACCCCCAGCAGTTCCGGGGGAACTTTCGGATGAAGACTACTCCCTCCGGCGGATTTCTCTCAAGGGGGGCCTGACTCTCCTTGAAGCCGCGCGTATCGCGGGATTTCCCATCGGCACCGAATGCGGGGGGTTCGGAAAATGCACGCGATGCCGCGCCATTCCCCTTGCCCTTGGAGATAAGGATCGGCCCGGACCTCACCCCCCTTCCTGGCTGACGCCCCCAAACGCCGCAGAGCGAAACCAATTGAGTCCCGAAGAGCTTGGAGCTGGATGGCGTCTTGCCTGCCAGTTGAAAGTGGAAGGCGATCTCGCGGCCCTGGCACCTCATCCTTCTGACAAGGTGGGCAGAAAATCCATTGACACATCCATTCCGCTCCTTCTGGAACCCTGGGCGGAGAGGGTCGCTTTTTGCTCAGACCTCGCAGTAGAAGAGGACGCCGCATTGGCCATCCGGCGTGGTTTAAGGAAGATGAGCCTAAGCGGTCGTCTGAAGGAGCTTCCGCGCCTCGAGGGGGAAATCGTATTAAGGCTCAACGAGGCGATCCTCTGGAATCAGGAGGCTTCGGTGGTTTCACTCACGATCACCGAAGGGGAGGTTGTGGATGTCGAGGCTGGAGACACCTCAAAACGGGTCTATGGAGCGGTGATCGACATCGGGACGACGAACATCTGCGGCTATCTCGTTCACCTCATTAACGGCTCTCTTCTTGCCGAAGCCGTTCGCCCCAACAGCCAGCGGGCCTGGGGGTGGGACTTGATGGCGCGGGTTCATGCCGCCTCCCAGCGCGAACACGGCGGAAAGGAGGCGTTGGACGAGCTGACCTCCGCCGTCCGGGAGGATGTTGACCGAATCCTAGGCGATCTTTTGCGGCAGGCCCGGGTGCGGAGGCGAGATATGATCACCCTCATTTTCGTTGGCAACAGCGTCATGCACCATTTTTTCTTCGGACTGCCGGTGGAGTCATTCGGAGTGGCGCCCTACGTTCCCCTAAAAGATGAAGGGATGGGGTTCTCTCCCGCCGATCTGGGGGTGCGTCTTCCTTCTTCCGCGCGGGCGCACTTTCTCCCCTTGATTGCCGGATTCGTCGGGGCCGACGCCCTGGGAGTGGCTCTTGCGCTTGACCTGGGCCGTGAGGAGTTGAAAAAGCCTCTTCTGGCCCTGGATCTGGGAACCAATGTTGAAATCCTCCTGGCCTGTCAGGATGGAAATCTCTGGTGCACATCGACGCCGGCCGGTCCCGCCTTCGAGGGAGGGGAGATTCGTTGCGGTATGTCCTCGGTTCCAGGTGCAATCTCGGAGATCGACGTAATTGAGGGTCACCTAGAATTTCGTACGATTGAGAGCTCCCCCCCGGCGGGAATATGTGGAACCGGCCTTATCGAGGTGGTGGCGTGCCTTCTGGATTTGGGTGTCATCGACAATTCCGGCCGAATCCTGCCGGCGGAGGAGTCCCTCGAGGGTGTTCCGGAGAGCGTCCGGCGCCGAATTGTCGAAAAAGATGGCGTCCGCCGTTTTATTCTGGAGGAGGCGGGGCGATCCGCTTCGGGGTCTCACATCTTCCTCGACCAGTGGGATGTGCGGAAGCTTCAAAGCGCCAAGGCGGCTGTCATGGCGGGAGCGAACATTTTGCTGCGCGAGGCGGGCATCGAATGGGGAGAACTCGAAACCGTTTTCCTCGCGGGGGCGTTCGGCGCCCACCTTCGGTCCGGCCGCGCCGCCCGTATCGGCCTGATTCCTCCTTTGCCCGAGGATAGGGTCCGCATCGTCCACAACGCGGCCGCAAGCGGAGGGCGCCTGGCGCTACTGTCCCGGGAGAAGCTCGCACAGGCCGCCGAACTCAAGGTGATGACACGGAATGTGGAGTTGGCCGGGCACCCGGAATTCCAGGACGCATTTGTGCAGGCCATTCCATTTCCTGGGGCGTAGGGGGTGAGTATTTCGGGTGGGGCGAAAATTTCGATCTCGACGAAAACCGCTATTAAAAGAGCCGGAAATCTCTTTAGTCCCTTGTTTATGAACGAAATTCCGGTTTATGGACGGACTCGAAAAGCGGTAAAAAGGCCCGCGGCGGGCCTTGCCGTTCGCTTTTTGAAGCGTATCGGCGGGCCATGCCGTTCGCATCCTGAAACCAATCGGTTCAAGGAAGCCCGGAGCCAAAGGATGAATCTATATACAGACTCCCGCGGAAGGGTTGCCGCCTACCTCTCGGTGTCCGTCCTTCTCCTTGTCGGCTACACCCTTTTGCGCGATTCGCCGTGGCAGGGCACCAAAGAACTTCACACCATCATGGAAATCATCGCCACGCTCCTGGCCTCGGCGGTGGGGGTACTGGCGCTGCTTCGTTTTTATTCCCAAAAAAACAACACGATCCTTTTCATCGGCACGGCCTTTTTAGGCACGGCATTTCTTGACGGCTATCACGCTATCGTCACCTCCTCGTTTTTGACAACTATTTCCCTTCGCCCCCTCCTTCGCTCATCCCGTGGAGCTGGGTCGCCTCCCGCGTGTTTCTCGCCGTATTTTTGAATTTGAGCTATCTGTCGTGGAGGAGAGAGCAATCCCTCGGAGAGGCGGGCCGGATCGGCGAGAACGCGGTTTATCGGTTGGCCGCCGTCTTGACCGTGGTGAGTTTCATCTTCTTTGCCTTCACGCTGCTTCCCCGCGCTTACTATCCCGAATTCGTTTTTCACCGGCCCGAGGAGTTCGTCCCCGCGGTTTTCTTCCTCCTGGCCCTTATCCGCTACATAAAGAAAGGCGAATGGCGGCACGATCATTTCGAACACTGGCTCGTGATGTCGATCATCGTCGGTTTCTTGGGTCAGGTGATATTCATGTCCCTCTCCGGCCATCTATTCGACTTTATGTTCGACGCCGCTCATCTTTTAAAGAAGGTTAGTTACGTTCTCTTTCTTACGGGACTGCTCGTCAGCATGTTCCACCTTTTCCGGCAAGCGGAGGAAAATGCGTATGAGCTAGAAGTTTCGGCCGATGAACTGCGCGAGGCCAACGAGCGTCTGGAGATCGTCGGCCGAATCGCCAGGGACCTGGGTTCATCTCTCCATGAGAAAGATCTTTTTCCTACGATTTCGCGCGAGATTCGTCGAATTATCCCTTGCGAGCGGTTGTTCATTGGTTCCGTGAATTTTGAGACCGAAGAAGTTTATTACTGGCATATCGAGTCCGATGTGAAAGTCCCGCAGGTGGAGAGCGACGATGTTTCCCGATTGGAGTGGTACAGGGAATTATACGAGAAGAGCAGCCCGTTGACTTACGGAGACCTACGGAAGGTTCCTTATCGCCGCGCGCAGGATTTCGCGAATGCGGGCATCCTGAGCCAACTGGTTGTCCCTATCGAACGAGATGGAAAGTGCGCCGACCATATCGCCCTGTCCAGCACGCGCGTTGATGCCTTCTCCGGCGACCAGGTGGAGCAGTTGATTTCCCTCTCCGGTCACATCAACGTGGCCCTGCAGAATTCCATGCTACTCCAGGCGGCCGAGGAGCGGGCGGAGCGCTTGGAAATAGTTGGCGAAATCGCCCGGGCCGTCGGGTCCGAGCTCGAGCCGAATGAGGTACTTACAACCGTCATCAATGAAATCCGAAACGTGGTGTCCTGCGATCGGATAGTAATCGCATGTCTTGACCCCGAGAAAGAGTCTTATGACTGGTACCACTACTTTGAGCATGAAGATGTCCAAAAAAACTCGGACACATACGAGCAAATGGGCAGAGGGCTCGTTCCCCGAAAGGCTTATTTCGAAAAGCAGCCCTACATCATTCCGGATCTGGCAGAGAAGCCGTGGCGGGATAGTCTGCATTTTAAAAGAGGATACCGCAGCACTATCGTCACTCCCATTTTGCAGGAAAATCGGTGCGTCGCACATCTACAGCTTTCCAGCCAGGAAATGGGAGCGTTCTCCAAAGAGCAAGAATCGCTTCTGACCTCCATCGCCTCTCACCTGGGAGGGGCGATTCGGAATGCTGCACTTTTTCAAGAAGCGAGGCGCAACCGGGATTTTCTCGATAGCGTGATTCGCGACAACGCCGACGCCATTTTTATATGTAACACTGACAGAGAAATTATCGATTGGAATCTAGGTGCTGAGAATTTATACGGATACCGAAAAGATGAAATGCTCGGCAAAAGCGTAGGGATTCTTCTCCCTAAGGATGGAACCGATCCTTCGCGGAGCGAAACAGTTATGCAAACCAATAAGCCTATTATATTTGAGGCGAACCGTCTTAAAAAAGATGGTTCCCTTGTCCCCGTAAGCATTACAAATTCACCGGTAAGGAATCATGAAGGAATCATAATTGCACTTTCTGCGGTCCACAAAGATCTTACCATGCAGGTCGTGGCTGAAGAAGAAATCAGGTCGCTGAACGCCGATCTGGAAAAGCGCATCGAGGAGGTAAGTTCCCACGCTCAACGACTTGAGCTTTCCGAGGCCCAGTTCCGGGCGCTATTCGATTCCGCCCAGGATGCCGTAATCGCCATCGACGAAGAGGGATTTATAACCCTTTTCAACCAGGCCGCCGAAAGAATGTTTGAATATACTTCCGAGGAAATTGTCGGACGAAAGATTAATCTTCTTATGCCCTCTCCATACAGCGAGGAACATGACGCCCACCTTGATGCCTACCGCCTTACCGGAGTGCGCAAGGCCATTGGTATCGTCCGAGCGCTCGAGGGACGGAGCAAAAGCGGAGAAATTTTTCCTATTGAGCTATCAGTCGGCGAAGTCGTGGTCGGAGATAAACGATTATATACCGGAATTCTTCGGGACATTACCGAGCGCAACGAGATAGACCGTATGAAAAACTAATTTATCTCGGTGGTTTCCCACGAAATTCGAACACCTCTGACCTCCTTTAGGGGCTCCTTGGTCCTGATGGCCGGAGGTGTCGTAGGCGAATTGACCGGCCAAGGCGAGGAGCTCCTTACGATCGCGGTCAGCAACACGGACCGGCTCATTCGGTTGATCAGTGACATCCTCGATCTGGAGAAAATCGAATCCGGTAAAATGGAGCTTCGAATATCCTCCTTTCAAGCGGAGGAGCTCTTGGACCGGGCGATTGAGGAGATGCGGGGGCTCGCGGCGGAAGGCGGGATCGAGATTGAAAAGAAAGTCGAGGCCTGTTTGGTGGACGTGGACAGCGACGCTGTTATCCAGATTTTGACGAATCTTATCTCCAACGCGGTCAAATTTTCAGAACCAGGGAGCCGAATCTCCCTCGCCGCCAGGTGCCTCGAGGGCGAAGCCGAGATTCGGGTGGAGGACAACGGGCGCGGCATCCCCTCCGGGGCGTTCGATGGCATATTTGACAGGTTCAGGCAGGTGGACTCTTCCGACCGTCGGGAAAAGGGGGGGACGGGCCTCGGCCTCGCCATATGCAGCGCCATCGTCACCCAGCACGGGGGCCGAATCTGGGTGGAAAGCGAGCCGGGCGAGGGCAGCATCTTCTTCTTTACTCTCCCCCGGACGGAGCCGGCTCCGGTCCGGATTCCCGCTCCCAGAGAATTGGTCAAACCTTCCGTACTTGTTTGCGAGGACGATATCGATTTTGTCCGCCTGATGAAGGTTATTCTGGAAAACGAGGGATATTCCGTCGTCCCCACCTATTCGGCGGAGGAGGCCTTGGCCTACTTGGATGAAAACGAGGTGGCCGCCGTAGTGCTGAACATCAATCTTCCCGGCATGAGCGGAATTGACCTGTTGAACGAAATCAAGGGATATCCGGAAAGCCGCCGCCCCCCGGCTATTGTCTTGAGCGTAGAGGAGCGTGTCGAAATTCCCGACCTTCCGGCTCCCTTCCTCCTTGACTGGATCACCAAACCCCTTGATGAGACTCGCTTGCTCGCTAGGCTCAAGGCCGCCATCAAGCTGGGAAAGCCAGTGACCGCCCTCGTCGTGGACGATGATCCCGACCTCTGCTCCGTCATCACCCGACTACTCGAGAATAGAAATATCCGGGTGGAAACCGCGGCGAACGGTTTCGAGGCTGTGGAAAAATTCCGCAAGGCGGCGCCCGATCCCATTGTCCTGGATATCGTAATGTCCGGCGGAGACGGATTCTATGTGATGGATGTCCTCCGCGACGAGCTGGAGCCCAGGAAAATTCCGATTATCGTTTACTCGGCCTCGGAACCGACCGCCGAGGAGGGAAAGCGGCTCGCCACGGAAACGACCATGTTCCTGGCCAAGCTGAAAACCTCACAGGACGATTTCGTGGGTCACGTGGTGGAAATGCTCAACGGCCTTCTTCCCGACGCTTCCCGGCCAAAATAAGAAAATCCCCCGGCCTGTCTCAAAGTTCATTTGAATCCCGATCGCTTTATTCAAGCGGCCAATCCAACCATTCGCATAATGCGCGGCCCATTATCCACTCCTTGTCCTCGGGCGATAGCCACGGAATATTTTCCGTGAACATCGCGACCGCCTGGCCGTAGGAACACGGCAGGCTGGTCAGATCCGACCCCCAGAACACCCGTTTCGGGCCGTATGCGTCATGGACGCGGCGGAGGTGGGGGTGAAGATTTTTGTAGGGGTAGTCCTCGGTGCTGTATCTTGGGAAGGCGGTCGTCTTGACCGCGACGTTGGGCCGCTTGGCCATCGCCAGCACTTTATCCAGGCCCTCGAATGCTTCCTCGTCTTTCATCCCGCTGGGAATGCACAGGTGATCAAGGACGAGTTTCAAACCCGGGTGACGTTCGGCAGCCCGATCGATGAGGCGGATTTGCTCCCAATCGATTAAGACCATAATCGGCACGCCGGCCCGCTCCGCCCCGGCCCAAAGCCAGTCGGCGCGCCCTTCGGAAAGTGTCTCCCGGAGGGGCGAATGTTTAAACGTCAGCCGCAGACCCAGCATCCCGGGTTGCCGCCGCCAGGAGGCCATCAGTCCGCGCGATTCGGGCGATTCCAGATCGATGCGTCCCATGATGGCGAACCGATCCGGGTGCAGCCGCGCCGCCTCGAGCGCCAGATCGTTGCGATCTCCCTCCCAGGTCGGGGGGACGATCACCGCGCGGTGGACACCGGCCTCGTCCACTTCGCGGAGGAGGTCCTCCCCCGAAAACGGCGCCGGACGGTGCGGCTTGAGCCCCAGCGGCGGCCAGGGCCGATCGGGCGCGTCCGCGCCCCAGATATGGACTTGTGAATCGACGATTTGCATAAAAAGACCCCTTAAAAAATTCCGCCAAAAAGACCCCGCTCACTCACCACGGGCGCATCGGCGCGGGTGTCCGAGTGGATGTAGCCCCCGGTTTCAGTTTTCCTTCGCGATGGGATTGCTGAGCGTGCCTATCCCGGTGATCTCGATATCAACGACGTCGCCGTGTATTAAATTCGGCGAGTCGCCCTCGGTGCCCATCCAGAACACGTCGCCCGGCTGAAGCTCGATATATTTGGAGATGGTGCTCAGGTAATGCTGAACGCTGAACAACATATTGTTGGTCTCGAAACGGATTTTTTCCTCGCCGTTGACCTTGACGATGGTTTCCATTCCCTGGAGCTTCGCATCGGTGTCGATCCATGGCCCCATCGGCGAAAAAGTGTCCGTGTTTTTTGCCCGCCAAAGGGTGCGGTCCTCTTTTTGCCAGCTGCGCTCGGTGAGGTCGTTTCCGATCGTAAAGCCGAGAAGGCAGTCGAGCGCTTCGGTCTCCGCGATATTTTTCGCCTTCTTGCCGATGACCGCGACCAGCTCGCCTTCGTACTCGACCTTTTCCGTAACATCCCTTGGAAGAGTAATGGTCTCGCCGTGGGCGATCAGTGCATTGTTGGCCCGATATCCGACGTCGGCTTTTTTCGGCAGATTGATTTCCCTGCCGTGGAGGCGCGCTTGCTCCTCGACATGCGCCACATAGTTCAGGCCCGCCGCGTAGAATGTCTTCGGGACGACCGGGACCAGCAGTTTGACATCCGCTAAAGCGTGTCTCTCATCGGTTTCCCGGTAGCCCTCGAAGGGGTCGCCATCGACAATTTTAACGGAATCCCCCTCGATGATTCCGAAATAAACCTTTCCGGCAACTTCGATTCTCGCCCACCGCATATTTTTCTCCTATCCGCGACAAAACCTGATGAAGAGCTGGACAAAATCACATATGAAGCAGGCGCTCAATACATCGATTCGCAATGAGGTCACGATTTTTCGCGCCGGACCCAACCGGGTCCAAGGGTCATTATTGCGGACCGGTGCTTCGCTGCAAACCATAACAATCAAGCCCGTAATGTCCATGCTCGTGCGCGAACGGAAGGTCCTGTTTTAGCGCACCTCGGCGGGAGTTTCAGCGGAAAACTTTGTATTCGTGTGAATTTACTGAATTTTCCGCATGAAACCCGGCGCCGACAAGATATCGAAAAACCCTCTTGAACCCATTTCGCCGCATCCAGCCCTGTGGAATCGTTTTTTTTCGTGCCCTGTTCCCTTCCGGGTTCTATGTTTATAATAAGGGAAATACTGCCGCCGAGTTCCTGAGTGGGCCGGAGAGGAAAGAACATGGATCAAAAAACCCGTTTTTCGATTGGGTATTTCCTGTTCATCCTTCTTTTCATGTCGGCGATCCATTCGATCTTTTTTCAGGGTGCCCAGTTCAAACGAATCCCCTATAACGAGTTTCGCCAGTTGGTGAATCAGGGCCGGGTAGAGCGCGTGGACATCCTGAACGACCGCCTTCGGGGGACACTGAAGGATAAGGACCTGCGTGACGGCCGCAAGAAATTCTTCGAAACGGCCAAGGTCGAGGACACCGATCTCATCCCCATGATGGAGAAGGCTAAAGTGCGCTACCAGGGTGTTTTCGCCCCTCCGTGGGTCGTGCAATTCATCACTTCCTGGCTCCTTCCGCTTGGCATCCTCTTCGCCATCTATGCCGTCGTTTTAAAGCGAATGGGGCCCGGTCAAGGTGTAATGGCCTTCACTAAAAGCAAGGCGAAAATCTATGCCGAACAAGAGGTGGATGTTCGCTTCGAGGATGTGGCCGGCGTGGACGAGGCGAAAGAAGAGCTCGCCGAGGTTGTGGACTACCTGCGTCGCCCCGAGCGTTATCAACGTCTGGGAGGAAAAATTCCGAGAGGGGTTTTGCTCGTCGGGCCCCCCGGGTGCGGAAAAACCCTCATGGCCAAGGCGGTGGCGGGCGAAGCCGAGGTCAACTTCTTTTCCATCTCGGGATCCGAATTCGTCGAGATGTTCGTGGGTCTCGGCGCGGCAAGGGTGCGCGATCTCTTCGAGCAGGCGGTGGAGAAGGCCCCCTGCATCGTATTTATCGACGAACTCGACGCGCTGGGAAAAACCCGGAGTGCGGGTCCGATGGCCGGGGGACACGACGAGCGCGAGCAGACTCTCAACCAGCTCCTGGTCGAGATGGACGGTTTCGACACCAAGAAAGGTGTCATCATCATGGCCGCAACCAACCGGCCCGAAATTCTCGACGCCGCGCTTCTCCGGCCCGGCCGATTCGACAGGCAGGTTCTCGTCGATCGCCCGGATCTGATCGGGCGCAAGCATATCCTCAAGGTTCACACGAAAGACCTCATCCTTTCGCCCGACGTGAACATCGACCGCATCGGCGAAATGTCGCCCGGGCTCACGGGGGCGGATCTGGCGAATCTGGCGAACGAGGCCGCTTTGCTCGCGGCCCGGCACGACCGCGAGGCGGTAGTGATGGCGGACTTCGAGGAGTCGTTCGAGCGCGTGGCCGCGGGGCTCGAGAAAAAGTCCCGCGTGATGACGGTGGAAGAGCGCCGCCGAGTGGCTTTCCACGAGTTGGGCCACGCCATATCGGCCGAGCTTGTCGAAGGGGCCGACCCGGTTCAAAAGGTCTCGATCATCCCCCGGGGGCTCGGCGCGCTGGGTTATACCCTTCAGAGGCCCACCGAGGACCGATTCCTTCTCTCAAAGAGCGAGTTGGAGGATCGCATCGCCGTTCTTCTCGCCGGCCGGGCGGCGGAGGCGCTGGTGTTCGGCGAGGTTTCCACGGGAGCGCAAAACGACCTTCAGCGGGCGACGGACATGGCCCGGTCGATGGTGACCGAATACGGAATGACGGATCGATTCGGCCCCCGTTCGTTGCGCTCCGAGCCGAAATCGCTTTTCCTGGTGGGCGGATTCCAGGGCCCGGCGGCGGGCATGGAGCCGATCAGTGAGGCCACACAGCGCGAGGTGGACGAGGAGGTGGGTAAAATCCTCGAAGCCGAGGCTGGCCGCGTGAAGGATTTGCTCGCCCGGCGCCGGAACGATCTGGACTCGCTGGCCGACGAACTGTTGGAGAAAGAGACGATAAGCGGCGACGATCTGCGCTCGGCGCTCGGCACCGATCTGGGAGACTCACGCGCCGCGGCCAACTACTCGAAGAAAATCTGACCCCTCCGGACCCACCGCCCGCCAGGAATATCCACTGTGAGGATTGGAATCCTCAGCCCCAGCTATCCCACTAACCGGGAGCCCTGCGGCATAGGCGATTTCACCAAGAAACTCGTTCCCGATCTGGTGCGGTGCGGGGTCGAGGTGCGGGTATTCACGAGTCTCGACTACAGCGGGGCATCGGAATCGGACGGCGCGAGGGTGATCCCCCTGGTTCGTGAGTGGGGGCCGGGGTCTCTCGCGAAAATCGCCCGGGCGGCGCGCGATGAAAAGATCGATGCCCTTCTCGTTCAGTATGCCCCTGATCTTTACTCGCCCTAGCCGATTTGGATCAATCTCTTGCCGGTGGCGATGAAGCTGCTTGCGCCGGGCGTTCCCGCCGCGCTCTCGATGCATACCGCGGGCGGGCCGACCTTTTCCTCGAAAGCGGGGGCCGGTCTCATGCTCGCTACCGCTCCGGCCATCCTCAGCACGAACGAGGAGGTAACCTACCTGATAGGAAAGTACATGCGCTGGGCGCTGCGAAAGCTTTGGGAGGTCCCCATCGGTGCTAACATTGAACCGGCTGGGGACCAGGCGGCCGCGCGATTGGCGGTCCGCCGCAGGGTGCGGGACGAGGAGGGTTTGCCCGAGGAAGGAATGATCCTCGCGCATTTCGGGCTCTACTACCCCGGTAAGGGAGCCGAGCAAATCCTTGAGGCGGCGGGAAAATGGAAAGAAGCGGATTGGGCGTTCCGCCTGTTCATGATTGGAGGGCGGCGCGAGGATGACGGAGGTTTTTACCCCGAACTCCAGGACCGGGCCCGGGCGCATGGATTGGCGGACGAGGTGATTTGGACGGGCTACGTTTCCGCCGAGTTGGTGACGGAAATACTTTTGGCGGCGGACCTGTTCCTCGCGCCGTTTGAAGGGGGGATCTCCTCGCGGCGGGGGTCGCTGATGGCCGCCATCGTCCACGGACTCCCGATTGTGAGCACCCCCCCCGAACATCGCCACCCGGTATTTCCGGGCGGGGGAAAATTTCGTTTCGGTCCCCTTCGGGGATGCCGGGGCGCTCGCCGCCGAAGTGGCGGCGCTCATGGACGACCCCGCTCGGTGGGGGCTTCTCCGTGAGGGCTCCAGGGTGCTGGCGGAGGTGTTCTCCTGGCCGGACATCGCGCTCCGCACCCGGGACTTTCTCGAAGACCTTCTGGCCGGAAAGCGCCCCGCCAAAACGGGTTGAGGCGTGCCTCCCCGGCGTCCTAGAGCCCGATGAGCTTTGAGGTGTTTCCGCTCAGAACCTTTTCCGTTTCCTCGGCGGTCAGCCCCGAGCCTTCGACATAATCTACCACGCGCTCCTGCATCATGTCGTAAGGATAATCGGTCCCGCAGACGACGTGGTCGGCGCCGACTTCCTGGACCATCCATCTGACCGCCGATTGGTTGAACGTGATTACGTCGAAGTAGAGGTTCTTGAAATAGTGCCGCGGGGGGTGCGGGGTGTGCACCTTCGTTTCGGGACGCACGTTCCAGGCGTGCTGAACGCGCCCGATCGCCCAGGGCAGGTTCCCGCCCGCATGGGAGAGGATGACCTTTAGACCCGGGTAGCGCTCGAAATGGCCTGAAAGGATGAGCCGCGTCGCCGCGACCGTCGTCGAAAGCGGATTCCCGATATGGTTCGCCATGTAATAGGGGAACAGGGGTCTGAAATCCGCGAAATCCGGGTGAATCATCACGAGCGCTCCGAGCCGTTCGGCTGCCGCCCAGAAGGGCTCGAACTGGGGTTCGTCGAGCGCCTGGGCCCCCACCCGGTCGCTCACGACGCAACCCAGCAGGCCCAGACCCATCGCCCTCTCGAGCTCGGCCGCCGCTGGTTCTCCCCCGTTCTGGAGGGGTACGTTGCCGATGCCCCTGAAGTGATCGGGATCGGCCTTGCAGAAGGCCGATATGCCGTCATTCGTCATCCGGGCGATGTCGTTTCCCGCCGAACCTCCAATCCAGTAGTAAAAATGAGGGGGCGAGGGCGAGACGAGCGCCATGTCGAGACGGTCGTCCACCATATCCTTGCGCTTTCGGTCGGCATCGGCGAGCTGCTCGCGCCAGTTTGCCTTGAAAAGCTTCTGGTTATGCTGGGAGGATTCCGCGGGAAAGAACCCCTCGAAGCTGTCAGCGTGTTGGGGCCGCTGCTCGCGCTCTTTCGAAGCGATGGTTTCTGTTTCGGGGATGAAAATATGATGATGCAAATCGATATTCGGCACCGCGTTTCTCCTTGGAAAAGGTGTATTGGCCGCCCATGCCCGGGACGAGAGCCTGGACCGGTGGTTTTTCGAAGGTGGCCAGATTAGGCCCACACGCACCGGAGCGTCAATTGACGTGGAGGGGGGGTGGTGGGAAACTGACGGATTCCCGCCTCCGAGGGGCGGACCGTATTTAGATAGGAAGGAAGTGTCTGGCGTGACCGAGGACGGCTCATCCCTCCTGCCTCGCTCCTACGGGGGACTTCAGGCGCTCCAGGCTGAGTTTATGGCCTACCAGCGGGCGGTTTTTCCGGCCCGTGAACCCCGTTTTTTTGCGCTTGAGCTTTGTGGAGAGGCGGGCGAACTCGCCAACCTCGAGAAGAAAGAATGGAGAGGGACCGTCTCCGAGGATGCGGACTACGCCGATGAGGCGGCGGACGTCTTGATCGCGGTTCTCAATTATGCGAATGAACGGGGGATTGACCTCGCCGAAGCAGTCTCGGAGAAGATGGCGGAGATCGACCGACGCCGTTTGGAAAACCCCGGGCGCTGACCGCGCCGCGGTATTAGACTAAGGAGAACCATCCGAAATGGCCGAAATTTCAGAAGATCTGGTCGACGTTCAGGCGGGCTCGGATGAGCGCAAAATCCGGATCGATAAGGTGGGGGTGAAAGACATCCGCTACCCGATCACGGTGAAGGATCGCTCGAACGAGGCGCAGCAGACGATAGGCACGGTGAACATGTATGTGGATCTGCCCCACCATTTCAAGGGCACCCACATGAGCCGGTTCCTCGAGGTGCTCAACGAGCACACCGGTCGAATCAGCGTGGAGAGAGTTCCCGAGATTCTGCGCCGGATGCGCGATCGGCTCGAGGCGGAGACAGCGCATTTCGCCGTGACGTTTTCCTATTTCATGGAAAAAAAGGCGCCTATCACCGGTGCGTCGGGGATGATGGCATACGAGTGCGGATTTGAGGCCTCCTCCGGCAAGATGGACGACTTTGTGCTCAGCATCAGCGTTCCTATCGCGACGCTTTGTCCTTGCTCCAAGGAAATATCGGATCGTGGGGCGCACAACCAGCGCGGGAATGTGGATGTGAAGGTGCGCTTCAGGGGGGAGCTGTGGATCGAAGAGTTGGTTGAGATGGTCGAGGAGTCAGCGAGTTGCGATCTTTACCCTGTGCTCAAGCGCGAGGACGAGAAGTTTGTGACCGAAAAGGCGTTTGATAATCCCCGGTTCGTAGAGGACATTGTGCGAGAGGTGGCTCTCAGGCTTCGCAAGGACGAGCGCGTCAATTGGTTTCAGGTGAGCGTCGAGAATTTCGAATCGATTCACTCCCACAACGCTTATGCATTCATCGAGGGTGCCCGCGAATAGCATTTTTTTTTAAAGATCGAGAGTCTGGTTTCGCCGTGGGTTTTCGTCCGCCGCCGGACCGGGCGGCTTTCGGAGGATGACGTTCCATCTTGTTGATTGTTAACGTCTAATATGCGCTTCAGGTCCGCATTTGACCCCCATTCATAGAGTAAATAAAGTACACTCGCTTGGTGGCCGGGCACCGAGCTTCGCCGCAAGGGTTTTGAGCGAGGGTGGCGGAACTGGTAGACGCGCTGGATTTAGGATCCAGTGCCCTAGGGCATGGGGGTTCGAGTCCCCCCCTTCGCACCACCGGCGGGAGGGCTCATAGCCCTCCGCCCGGTTTAATCATGGGTGCCGGCCGACAGCGCCCTTCATGAGGGTCTTCTGGAAGACGATGACATCCACTATCACCGATATCGACGAATGCACCAAGCGCCTGGAGGTGGCCATTCCCCGGGCCGAAGTGACCAAAGAGGTGAACCGCACCTATTCGCGCCTGGCGGGCCAGGTGAAAATCAAGGGTTTCCGGCAAGGAAAAGTGCCCCGCCGGATTCTAGAGCAATACTATGGAGAGGAAGTCCAGGCCGAGGTCGTCACCCGGGTCATTTCCACTTCGTACAGGGACCTGCTCGAAAAGAAGGGAATGCGCCCTGTCGGAGAGGCGAATGTCACTGATATCGTTAACGACGACGAATCGGCCGATCTTACCTACAAGGCGACTGTCGAGGTAATTCCTCCCTTCGAAATGGGCGAATACAAGGGAATCGAGCTTGAAATCGGCGGCCGCCCCGTGACCGGAGAAATGATCGAGGAGCAAATTAACCGCTTCCTCATGCAGGCAGCCAGCTATGAGGATGTGGAGCGGGCCGCCCGGGAGGAAGACTACGTTACTTTCGACATCGCGGGTTTTGACGGAGATGCCCCGGTTCCCGATACCGATCGGAAAAACGAGGCGCTGCTGCTGGGCGGGGGTCGGAACGAGAAAGAGCTTGAAGAGGTGCTGATCGGGATGAAACAGGGTGAGGAAAAGGATTTCGAAATCGATATTCCCGAAGAGGAGCCGCCGAACATGGCGGGCAAGACCCTGCGGTTTCATGTCAAGGTCCAGAGCATCAAAGAGGCCCATCCTCCCGCGCTGGACGATGATTTTGTCCGCTCTCTGGGCGGCGGTCTTTCCACGGTCGATGAATTCCGCAAACAGGTCAATAAAGAGCTTGAAGCGCATGAAGAATCCAACGTTCGCCAGCAGGGCAACACCCTGCTTTTGACTAAGCTCACCGAGATGCATTCTTTCGAGGTCCCGGCCTCGCTGATCAACTCCGAGGCCGACGACCGGATCGCCGAGTACGAGCGTCAGGCGAGCCAGGAAAATTCGAACCTGGAGATTACCACGGGCCAGAGGGAGCAGATGCGCGAAAGCATTCTTCCCCAGGCGGAGGAGCGGGTCAGGCAGATGATTTTGATTGAACGGATTCGGGAATCGGAAGGATTAAACGCCGGGCCCGAGGAGGTTGATGCTCACCTGGCCGGTCTGTCCGTCCGCTACCAGATGGAGCCGGACCAGCTTCGGGAGCGAATGGAGGCGACCGGCAGCATGGAGTCGTTCGTCAGAAATATCAACTATAATAAAACGGTCGATTGGCTGTATGATCAGTCCAAGATAGAAATAAAAATCGAAGAAGTCGGTGAGGCTGAGGAAGATCAAGTCGCGCCGGAGGATTCCTATAAATCAGAGTAGGAAAGGGGCAGGTTGTGGGACTCATCCCGATGGTTGTAGAGCAGACAAGTCGCGGGGAGCGTGCATACGATATATATAGCCGTCTCCTGAAGGATCGAATCGTATTTCTGGGCACCGCGATAGACGATCATATCGCCAACGTCGTAACCGCCCAGCTTCTCTTTTTGGAGGCGGACGAGCCCGATCAGGACATCTCGATGTACATAAATAGTCCGGGCGGCTCAGTCACCGCCGGCCTCGGCATTTACGACACGATACGGTATATCAAGCCGGACGTATCGACGATATGCATCGGCCAGGCGGCCAGCATGGGCGCCTTGCTTTTAACGGCGGGGGCGCCCGGGAAGCGGTTCGCGCTCCCCAACTCACGAATTCTCATCCATCAACCGCTTGCCGGCGTCCAGGGCCAGGCTTCGGACATCGATATTCACGCCCGGGAAATTCTCCGGATGCGCGAGGAGTTGAATAATATCCTGGCCACCCACACGGGCCAGAAGTTGGAGCAGATTGTCAAGGATACCGACCGGGACAATTTCATGACCGCGGATGAGGCGAAAGAGTATGGCTTGATCGACGATGTGATTATCTCTAGGGTGG
>NYYB01000184.1 GCA_002685755.1 Nitrospinota bacterium | reverse complement strand
GGTCAAGCTCCTGGGCAAAACGCTCGATACGGTCTCGGTCCGCAGGCTCGGCCCGGGACGTCCCGGAACCCGTCCCGAGCGCCTGATCGCGGATCGGGGTTACGACAGCGACCCGCTCAGGGAAGGACTGCTTGATCGGGGTATCCGGCCGGTCATCCCTCATCGCTCGAACCGCAAGAAGCTCTCTCGCCAGGACGGACGGGAACTCCGGCGCTACCGCAGGCGATGGATCATCGAGCGGACGAATGCCTGGTTTGGCAACTTCCGCAGGCTGACCGTGCGATGGGACCGCCTGATGGAAACCTACGGTGAATTCTTTCATATGGCTTGTGCCCTGATCACGATGAGAAAACTCATAAGGGTTATGAAATGACTTCTAGCTTTTTCGCAGAAATACCACTCAGCGGTTGAGGTGAAACATGGCGAACGCCGGGGTTCCCGAGACTCCTCAAAGCGTCTCCGGCATGGATGACGAGGCGGGACGCCAGGCGGACGAGGAAATCGCCGCCGAGGCGAAATCGGGAGGGCGGAGTCCGCTCAACGCGACCACCTGGCTGATCTCCGGTCTCGCGCTTTTCTGGTCCTTCTTTCAACTCTACATCGCCTACTGGCCCATCAACTCCGTCATCGCCCGGAGCATCCACCTGACCTTCGCCATTACGCTGGTCTATTTGTCTTTTCCGGGGAGAAGAGAGGGGGCCAAGCCGAATTGGATGAGCCTCGCGGCGATTCAGATTTTTCCCGGCTTTATGCGTCCGGAGCGCTCGACCCGGGTTGTCATCCCCTGGTACGACTATGTCTTCACCGTGGTGGCGGGGCTGAGCGCCATCTACATGGCTTGGGACTATGAGGGCATCATCGAACGCTCGGGCCTCCCTATTTTCCGGGATGTCGTGATCGGGTCGATTCTGGTCTGCCTCCTCCTCGAGGCGGCTCGGCGCGCACTGGGGCCCGCTCTCCCGGTACTGGCGATGTTATTTTTGCTTTACTCCTTTGTCGGCCCCTGGATGCCGCCGTTCCTGGCGCATCCGGGCGTTCCCCTCGAATTTGTCGTGGACCACATGTACCTGAGCGACAGCGGCATCTGGGGCGTCCCGATCGGGGTGTCAACGGGTTTCGTCTTTTTATTCGTCCTGTTCGGCTCTCTCCTCGATAAGGCGGGGGCCGCGAACTATTTCGTCCAGGTGGCATTCGCCGCCCTCGGGCAGTTTCGCGGGGGGCCGGCGAAGGCGGCGGTCGTGGCCTCGGGGCTGACTGGGCTGGTGTCGGGCTCCTCCATCGCCAATGTGGCGACGACGGGCACCTTCACCATTCCACTGATGAAAAGGGTGGGGCTTCCGGACTACAAGGCGGGTGCCGTTGAGGTTGCTGCTTCGACGAACGGCCAGATCATGCCGCCCGTCATGGGGGCGGCGGCGTTCATCATGGCGGAGTTCCTGGGTCTGGCTTATCTGGACGTGGTTCGCGCCGCGGTGCTTCCCGCGTTCCTCTCCTACATCGCGCTTTTCTATGTCGTTCATCTCGAAGCGATGAAGCTCGATCTCCAGCCGTTGGACCGCTCGGAGCTGCCCCGTTTCTGGGAAACCTTCCTTGGAGGGATTCACTATCTCATTCCGATCGCCATGCTGATTTATACGCTGGTGATCCTGCGGTTCTCGGCCATCACCTCGGCCTTCAACGCCATTTTGCTGACGATGGCGATCATCGTCATCCAGCGGCCGCTCGAGAGCTCGGTCGAGGTTATCCGCGAGATGCTCCGGGAGAAGGGCGAGAGCCGGGTTGTCTTGCTTTTCGGGGCGGCGTATTTCAAGGAATTCGAGGATCGCCTATGGCACGCTGCTCTGCACGGGTTTGGCCAGAGTTTTGGAGATCTATGGCAGGGCCTCACTACCGGCGCTCGGAACATGATGGGCATCGGCGTCGCCACGGCGGCGGCCGGCATTATTGTCGGGACGGTGACCTTGACGGGCTTGAGCAGCCGGTTCATCGAGGCGATCGAGATCATCTCGCTGGGCAACGTCGTCCTGATGTTGCTCCTGACGGCGGTGACGAGTCTCATCCTGGGCATGGGGCTTCCAACGACGGCGAACTATATCGTCATGGCCACGCTCACCGCCCCGGTCATCGTTACGCTGGGGGCGAAGTCGGGGCTTGTTGTGCCGCTGTTGGGCGCGCATCTATTCGTTTTCTACTTCGGTATTTTGGCGGACGATACGCCACCGGTGGGCCTCGCCGCCTTCGCGGCCGCGGCCATCGCCAAATCGGACCCCATCAAGACCGGTATCCAGGGGTTCATCTACGACCTGCGCACGGCGATTCTCCCGTTCGTCTTCATATTCAACCTCGAGCTATTGATGATCTCGGGCGTGGGGCCCAAGGGAGAGATTATCTGGATAAACGATGTATTGAAGATTATATGGATATGCATCGCCTCGCTAATGGCGATGTTCTCCTTCGCTTCGGCGCTGCAGGGATTTTTCGTCGACGATTGCAGTTGGGGCGAGCGGTTCATCCTTTTCGCCATTTGTATTTTGGCCTTCCGGCCCTCGCTGGTGACAGACTACGCCGACGGTTCGCGGGTGGTCGTTCAGATTCTCGCCATGGCGGTTTTCGCGGGTCTCTACTTTATCCAGAAAAAAAGGCGCTCCACCGGGGCCCCCGCACCCGCCTGATCGAGCGGTTTGGAAATGCGCGCCGGCTACGCGGGTGTAAGGTGGTTTTTGTCGTGGCTGCGGCTTCCCTAGCCGCCGTTAACATCCCTCTCCAGGCCCGCGTAAACAGTGTCCAAGGTTTTTTTCAATATAGCGACCGCCTCGTCGATTTCCTTTTTGGTGATGATGAATGGCGGGGCGATGAGAAGATGGTCGCCCATCTCGGTGGTAGCGCCTCCCGAGCCGGGGTAGAGGACAAGGCCGTTTCGGAACGCCTCTTCGGTGACGCGCTCGGAGACCCGGAACTTCCGCAGGTAGGGCATGTGCGTTTCGTGGTCCTGAATAAAGTCGATGCCCGCGAAAAGCCCTTTTCCGCGTACGTCGCCCACCAGCGGATGATCCCTGAGCCGGTCCAGTGCCGAGAACATGTATTCGCCCATCCGGGCGCAGCGGTTGATGAGATCGTGCTCTTCGAGATAGCGCAGTACGGCAACGCCCACCGCGCACGAGTGGGGATTTCCCATGAAGGTGTGGCCGTGGCCCAAATTTCCACTGCCATCCTTGATGACTTGATGGATGTGTTCGGACACGAGAAGGCCGGCCAGAGGCGCATATCCACTTGCCATTCCTTTTCCCGCCGCGATGAAATCGGGTACCACCCCCCAGTGTTCTATGGCGAAGGGTTTTCCGGTTCGGCCGGTTCCGCACATCACTTCATCGGCGATGAAAAGGATGTCGTGGCGATCGCAGATCTCGCAGATCATAGGAAAGTATTCCGGCGGCGGCACCGTCGCCCCGGCCGCGGTGCCTACGATGGGTTCGCCGATGAAGGCCGTGACGTTCTCCGGACCCTCTCGCTCGATGGCTCACTCCAATTCGCGGGCACAAAAGACATTGCATTCCGGGTAGGTTTTCTCGAAGGGGCAGCGGTAGCAGTTGCACGGCGCGATTAGATCGAAGGGCAGGAGCATGGGCTGATAGTTCCGGCGCCGCGCGATGAAGTCGGTGGCCGAGAGGGCGCCCAGCGTGGAGCCATGGTAGCTCTGCTGGCGGGCGATGATGATGTGCTTGCTCTCGTGACCCAGTTCCATATGGTACTGGCGGGAAATCTTGATGGCGGCCTCGGTGGCCTCCGAGTCGCTGGTGAGCGGCACGAGGCGGTAGCCGCCTCCCGGCGAGAGGGCCACTATCCTGCGGCCGAGTTCTTCTTGGGAAGCGTTGGTGAACTGTGAGGAATGGTTGAAAGTGATCCGTTCCATCTGGGCGAGAGCGGCCTCGCTGATCTCCCTGACGCCGTGGCCGATGCTGACCACCACGGCCCCGCCCGAGGCGTCGAGGTAGCGCTTTCCGTCCGTGTCGTAGATATAAACGCCGTCCGAGCGCGCGGCGATCGGATAGTTGCGATGGGGGTTGCGGTAGAAAATGAAGCTCTGAGAGGATGGACTCGAACTGCTTTGGCTCATTTCTTCGGGCGAAAATTCCTGACTGCGAAAAAAATAAAATCGAGGGCATCGCCCTAAGCGGTCTCCCCTCTTCACGGTGAATATTGCGCCCCCGTATGATCGCTTGCAAGTAAAAAATCAGACTTTTTTTAGGCGGCGATTAAGACGGCGGATGACCTCGGTTCCCCGTCGCCGGGTTTGGCTTGTCGCGCCACTCCCCGGGGCGCGCTTGGAGGGTCGGCGGGCCGTGGGTTATAAGTGGGGTCCGGCGGCCGGAAATTACCGGCGGTCGCGGCATCGTAAATTATCGGGGCGTAGCGCAGCCTGGTAGCGCACCTGCTTTGGGAGCAGGGGGCCGGAGGTTCAAATCCTCTCGCCCCGACCAATAAAATCAATATGTTAGCAGGAATGACATTTTTTCGTTTTCAAAAGGTTGCCCAAAGGTTGCCCAAAATTGATGAGAAATCGTGATATTTTGTGAGAAGTACTGATGGGTTTCCCACCACGTAGCAGAGCGTCGCAGCTTTTTGTTTGAGCTCCAGGTACTAACAACCGCAGGACACAAAACTCTATATATTCAGCTCGGAGTGGTTTGATCCCAAGTTGGCCACAAGTTTAAAGGCTGTGCAGCCGGGTGAAGATTCCTATACCGGGAAATGCCTTGAGAAGGAATCTGAAGGGCGTGGGAGGCGTAAGGGAGTATTTGGAGAAGGGAATGACGAAAGCCCTGTGAAGGATTTGTTGAAGCGAAATTAAGGTTTCTGAGAGGCCGAGATTCAAACTGGGACTACCCGGATCCATGAGGGCAAATTGAGATAACGGCAAGCACATTTATTCCGATGATGTGCGTTTTGGGGATTGCCTCCGCTCCACCTTGTAATCGAAGTGCCGGGATAATTCCTTCGTGAAACGTGTGTTATGAAAAATCCATTTTGGTTCATCATCTAAAACAGTTACAAAAATGTCACCAGCAAGGCCGAGGCCAATTGAATGCAACGCCAGAACTACCGCAATATCGAAAACTTCCAGACATACTGAATTAATCCTGTTCACTTGAGAAATGGTCTCGAAACCAAAATGTATTCCCTGCTGAAACTTTTGGAGATCGCTCGCAACTTGGGCTTGGGATGCGTGTACTATGGTCGAAAGGGACCCATATAGATTTAAAACTGCGGTACGAAAATCCAATTTGATCGGGTCGGTAAATCCTGGAAGTTCCACTGCTTCCCCAGTCTCTCGAAATCGATCAGGCAAGGCGCTGAGATGTTGATTTTTTTCCTCAATTCCTGCTCCCGGCAGGGCCTGATCGGTAACTAAAAACTTAATCCCAGTTTCGAGGATAAAATGGAGTTCGCGTTTTGTGGGCCCAAGGAGACCGTTATTGACCAGAAAATTGATAGCTATAGTCGATTGAATAAAATAGTCTGTCATCCGAATGAAAAGCGTATCGTCCGCGAGCTTTTTCGAACGGGTCGCCATCAAACTTACGATATGAAGGACATGGATGAAACCCGGCTCATACGGCGATTGTAGTCAATAGCGTCCTTATACTCGGAACTCTGCCGCAAATGCTCATGCTTATTAATTGCTTGGGTTTTCGCCTCTTTGATTGAAGTTGACCTCCCCCCATTTATAGTACCACTAGTTACGAGGGTTCTGGAACCACGGCCGACCGGCGAAGCAGAGCGAAGCCCGGAGGCCATGGTTCTTTCGTTTCAGGTGCTGGGGGCCGATAGCCCAGTGAACCGTGCGGCCTGATCCTGTTGTAGATATGCCGCCAGCGCTCCACCAGCACTTTTGCTTCGTGTAGGGTATCGAATCTCTCTAGATTTAAGAGTTCATCCCGCATCCGCTCTGAGACCTCAATGCGCTTGCAGGCCACAGGTACGCTTTGTCCTTGAGATAGCAGGATCTCGGCTTCTCTCAGCTTGGATATGATCTGCTCAGGTG
>NYYB01000089.1 GCA_002685755.1 Nitrospinota bacterium | reverse complement strand
CGGGGGTCGATCCCCGAAACGAAAACGAGCCGTTCGTGAACCAGATTTTCCTGCTCGATACGGGAGGCGCGGCGGCCGCGAAGACCGACGCCTGGCTGACGATCTGTCACGCGGGAAACTCGGGCATGTGTTTCATCGACAGCGTCGAGCTCGACGAACTTCATTTTCCCTTTCTCGTGGATGAGCGGCGGCTTGTAGTCGATACCGAGGGAGCCGGGCGCACCATCGGCGCGCCCTCGGGTTATTGCGAGTACGGGCCGGTCGGCGGCGGCGAACTGGAGGTGGTCTATGTGGCCGACGGCGCGACGAACAACGCCAAGGGAACGCTCGGGGGCCACGACGGCGAACGCATCAGGAACTATCACCGCCGCCGGGACGGCGAACTGATAGAGCTGCCCGCCTGCGAGGATATTATTCTCAAGCCGGGCGAAAAAATCGTTTCTTATTCTTCGGGTGGCGGGGGCTACGGCCCGCCCATCGAGCGGCCCGCCGCACAGGTGAAATTCGATGTGGACGAGGGCTGGGTGTCGAAAGAGCGCGCCCATGAGGTCTACGGCGTCGTGTTCCGGGAGGACGGCTCCGTCGATGAGGCGGCGACCGCCGCTCGGCGCGAGGCGCTCAAGACCCTTGAGGCGGCCGGATAATCGAAACTGGCGAAATTTAAAAAGGAAAGGGAGTGGGATATGAGGCTCAAGGACAAAGTGGCCATCGTCACCGGCGGTTCCATGGGAATTGGCAAGGCGATCTGTCTCGCTTTCGGACGCGAGGGGGCGAAGGTCGCCGTCGTGAACAGGAACCGCGAAACCGGCGAGGCGGTGGTGAAGGAAGTCGTGGACGCGGGCGGCGCCGCCCGGGCATTTCCGTGCGACGTTTCGAAAAAGGCCGATGTCAGCGGCATGGTCAAGGGCGTTTCCGATGCCTTCGGCACGGTGGATATCCTGGTCGGCAACGCCGGAATCATGATCAACAAGCCCGTCGAGGATTACGCCGAGGACGAATGGGACCGGACGATCAACACCAACCTCAAGGGGAACTTTCTCCTCTCCCAGGCGGTCATCCCCATCATGAAGAAAAAGAAGTACGGAAAACTCATCTACGTGGCCTCGATCGCGGGGACGCACGCTTTTCCCAACGCGCTCCCCTATTGCGCGAGCAAGGGCGGGGTCGTCATGATCACGAAAGCGCTGGCCGCCGAAATCGCCAAGGACGGGATCAACGTCAACTGCATCTCGCCGGGCAACACCGCGACCCCGCTCAATCAACACCTCCAGGACGACCCCGATTTCGTCAAGCTGCTCGAGGGCCTTACGCCGACCGGCCGCGCCTACATATCGACGGAGGAAATGGCCGGAGCCGCCGTGTTTCTGGCCTCGGACGACGCCAGCGCCGTTCACGGCCTCGATATGATCGTGGACGACGGCTGGTGCGTGATGTAGGCGAGGAAATAATCAAAGGAAAATTCGGAAAATACCGGCGGTCGTTCGGCTAACTATCCTCGGGCCGCCGGGCGGCGAACAGGGCGCGGTTGTAGTGAAGGTAGAGGCACGAGGCGCGGAACCCCGCCCCGCGCAGCCAAGAGAGTTGGTCTTCGAGCGGGGCGACGTGGTCGTCCTTTTCCCGGTAGGTTTTCAGATATTCCTCGTATGACATTCCTTCCTTGATTCCGGCTTTTCGGTTCAGTCGGTCCCACACGCTCCGGTAGGCGACGGAGAGCGCCTCGCCCTCGAACTCCACCCGGTCCAGGACGAAGAACGCGCCCCCCGGTTCCAGAAGAGCGTAAACGTCCGCCATGATCTTTTTCTTTTCCTCGTGGGAGACCTCGTGCAAGGCCTGGACGCTGATGGTGAAGGCGTAGGGCCCCTCGGGGAGTTCAAGCCCCGCCAAATCCTCCATGCCGCCGGTCACGGGGATGAAGCGGTCTCCGAATGTAGCGAGCCGCCTTTTGGCGATATCCATCATGGAGGGGGAGGCTTCCACGCCCGCCACCCGGACGCCGGGGATTCGCTCGAAGATGAGTTCCTCGACGCGCCCCGAGCCCGAGCCGAGGTCGAGAATCAGCGAGTCGGCGCCGCAACCGCCGGCGAGGAGGGAAACGATCAGGTCGAGTTGCTCCCCCCGGTCGGGATTGTCGCGAAAGTGGTTTTTTCCGTCCCAGCGGTCGGCGAAGTCCTTGTCGGCCCAGGGGTCTTTTTGGGACATTGCATGCTTCCGTTTGTTTCGGGGGAAACTGGAATCGGGCGAGTCTAGGCGGCTATTGTCGAGATCGGGTGGCTAGCTCATGACTGCCTGGAACAGGTAGCCCGCGAGCAGGGCCCCGACGATGCCGACGCTGAGGTAGTAGAAGAAAAGCGGTTTCTTCACCATCACCCAGACCGTCATCATGCAGGGAATCGTGGTGACCGGCCCCGCGACCAGGAAGGCCATCGCCGCGCCGGGCGACATGCCGCTCGATACGAGCCCCTGCGTGATGGGGATGGAGGCCACTCCCGAGGTGTAAAGGGGGATGCCGATGGCCGTCGCAAGGGGAATGGCGAAGGGCTGATCGCCGCCGAGGGCGGCGCTGATCCATGACTGATCGACGTAATGAACGATGACCGCCTCGATGATGAACGCAAGGGTCAGCCATTTTCCCAGGAAAAGGGAGACGCCGCCGGCCTCGACGAAAAACCTCCTCAAGCGCGTGGGTTGGTAGGAGACGCCGGAAAAAGAAACCTCCGGCGCGGGGCCGCAACATGAGTCGGCCTGGGCGAGCCCCCGAAGCTGATTTTGAAGATAGCCGCGCGAGATGAGCGCCGAGACCATGTACCCCGAACCCGCTCCGAGCAAAATAGCCGCGGCGAGGCGCCCCGCCGCATAGTCGACCCCCAGCGTTCCCGAGGTGAGCAGGAACATTTCCGGGCTCATCAGGGGCGAACTGATCCAGAAGGCCATGATCGGGGCGAGAGGTACGCCTCCGGTCAGCATGGCCGCGATTAGGGGAAGAACCCCGCAAGCGCAAAACGGGACCGTGGCGCCGGCCAGCGCCGCTCCCGCGACCGCCACCTTTTCCTGGCGCGTGAATACCGCCCTGATTTTCTCCGAAAAGCCAGAGACGGTCGCCCAGGCGGAGGCGGATACGCTGATCAAGACATAGGGCAGGATTTCCCAAATTTGATTGGCGACGAAAGCGATGTTTTTCCATATCTCACCGCTCAGTTTATCAAAGGCAGCCGCCGGAAGAATCAGGAAGGCCAGAACCGCCGCCCCCGCAAACGCAGATGCTCCGGCGGCGAGCCAGCTCCAGTTCGTCGCGGGCAGGGCGCCTGAAAAACCATCGGCCGCAGGTGCGCCGTTTACGGCGGCTGCCGAGCAGCAGCCGGCCTCTTCGACCGGGGTATTAACTTCTCCGCAACAAGCGGCGGGGGCCTCTACGGGAGTCTCGACAGGAACTGGGGCTTTCGATTCCGTCGTCATGATTTAACGGCTCCCTCCGATTCGGCCGAAGCGGCGCCGGCGAGGCGCTCGAGTGCTTTTATGAAATTCTCACCCTCCCCGGCCGGCAGGTGTTCGATGAGCCGCCCCTCGCGCTCGGCGCATTCGCACTGAATCTTTTCCCACAGCGCGACGCCATCTACGGTCGGCTTGAGGCAGCATACGCGCCGGTCGCCCGGTTTTTGCTCCCGTTTGACGAGTCCGCGCTCCACCAGCGGCTCCGAGCAGCGGGTCAGCCCGCTGGGGGTCAGGCCGAGTTTCGAGGCGAGGAACCCCATCGTCAGCGGCTCCGGGGGCTCCTCGCATAGCGCGTGAATCAGGTTCCACTGGGTCAGGGTGATGTCGTGGTAGCAGACGGCGTCCTTGTCGATGGGGTGAAGGATCGACCAGAGCCGGTGGAGGGCCTGATGAAACCGGTGGCCGAGTTCCTCGCCTTGGTCGGTCAATTTAAGAGTATTCTTTTCCGCGGTCGGCATCGTAAAAAAACCTCTCTAAAACAACCTTATCTAACGGAAGCGGCCCTGATTTAACGAAAATACTAAACGGAAACGGCCCGGTAGCTTTATCCGGTCAATATTTGACTCAATCAAGCATATATCCTCATCCCGCTAATTCGTCAAGACATTCCAGCACTTTTTTTCTTTTTTTTTAGGGGACCTCTCATTTTTAGGGGACCCCCGCCCGGCCTGCAGGGACCCCCGCCCGGCCCGCAGGACCCTCGCCCGGCCCGCAGGGACCCTCGCCCGAGGCCGCGTTTAAATGTAACCTAGAGTCATTCAACCTAAGAAAAATGCTGGCAACCCCAGAAAAACCCTGGAGCCGGACAGGGGGGATAGAGCCCCCCCGTCAAACCGCTCCTTAAAAGGAGAAACGTCCTTGAAAGCGCTCATTATCTGCATCGACGGGGGCGACCCCGCCTATTTCGAGACGGCCCCGACCCCGAACCTCGACCGCCTCGGCGCGGAGGGCCAAAGACTTTTCGTGAAGGCCCAGATGCCTACCGTCACCAACGTGAACAACGTCTCGCTCATCTGCGGCGGCCCGCCCTCCATGCACGGCATCACGGCCAACTATTTCCTGAATCCCGAAACCGGCGAGGAGGTTTATATGGAATCGGGCGACTTTCTCCTCTCGCCCACCTTGATGGAGATGGGGGCCGCGGCCGGGCGCAGGACGGCCGCTCTGGCCTCGAAGAAAAAACTCACCGACATGATCGGAAAAGGAGCGGATACGGTTATCACCGCCGAGGAGCCGCCCGAGTGGCTAATCGACCGCGCCGGTCCGAAAGAGGAAATCTATAGCGCCGAGGTGAACTTTTGGCTTCTCCGCGCGGCGCGGGCCGTTGTCGAGGAAAAAGCGCCCGAGCTCTTCTACGTCACGACAACCGATTTCAGCCAGCATAAATTCGGCCCCGAAACCCCCGAGGGGCAGGAGCATCTATCCACCATCGATGAGGAGATCGGACGCCTGGCCGACGCCTGGGCCGGGATCCACCCGGAGGGCGCGATCTTCGTCACCGCCGACCACGGAATGCGCCAGAAAACGCGGGCCATCGACCCCGGCGTTGTCCTGAGAGGGCGCGGAATCGCCGCCGAGGCGGTGCCCATCATCAAGGACCGCTACGTCGTCCACCACGGCAACCAGGGCGGCGCGGCTTATGTTCACTTGGGCGAAGGGGCGTCCCTGGATGAGGCCGCCGCCATCCTGAACGAAGTGCCAGGGATCGATGGCGCGCTCCCGAGAGAAGAGGCCGCCGGGCGGTTCCGGCTCCTGCCCGCGCGCATGGGCGAGATCATGGTCATCGCCGACGAGGACACCGTATTCGGGGTGATGGACGAGGCTGAGCGCGAGGTGAATTTAAGGAGCCACGGTTCGGTTCACGAGCAGACCGTGCCACTTTTTTCGTGGAACGCTCCGTTTTTCGATCCGGGCGAGGAGGCGAGCCACTACGACGCCGTGCGCTCGGTGATGAACGGGCTGGAAGGGTAGGGGCGGGTTGATTTTCCGTTTCAAATAAAGGGGGCGTTATCCTTGCCGCTTATCGATATGACGGTTCCGCTTCGCGAGGGGATGCCGGTCTGGCCGGGCGATTCGGCCCCCCGCATCAGCTACCAGCGATCTTTCGAGGCGGGAGATAAAAACAACGTCTCCTCGGTGGCGATGGGTCTTCACACCGGAACCCACATGGACGCGCCCAAGCATTTTATTCCCGGCGCGGGCGGGATGGAAACGCTGCCGCTCGATACGATCATAGGCCCCGCCCGCGTGATCGAGATCGAAAACCCGGACCGGGTGGAGGCAGAGGAGTTGAGGGGAAAAAACATCGGCGGCGCGACGCGGGTTTTGATTAAAACGCGAAATCCCGGCGCGCGGTGATGGGAAAAACCCTTCGACCCCGATTTTGTCACATGACGGAAGAGGCGGCGCGGGTGCTGCTCGGCGCGGGAATGCAACTGCTCGGCGTGGATTGCCTGTCCGTCGATGGGTATGCGGCCGATGCCTCACCCGTGCACAATCTTCTGCTGCCCGCCGGGGCGGTGCTGCTCGAGGGCCTGAATCTATCGGACGCCCCTCCGGGCGATTACGAACTTTTCGCGCTGCCCGCCCTTTTCGAGGACCGGGACGGCGCCCCGGCAAGAGCGGTGTTGCGAGCCCTTTAGCTTTCAGACGGGAGTTTTCCATTGGACTTTCAGTTGAGTGAGCAGGACAGACTGCTCCAGCAGACGGCCAGGGATCTCGCCCTGCGCGAGTTTCAGGAGACGGCCTACAGCTATGTGAAAACCGAGGAATACCCCCGCCGCTCGATGAAGGTGCTCGCCGACCGGGGGATGATGGGAATGACGGTCGCCGGGCCCCACGGCGGGGGGCGCCCGCTCCTTGAGGCTTGTCTCGTGATGGAGCAGATTTCTCAAATCTGCCCGCACAGCGGCGATGTCGTCCAGATGGGGAACATGGGTCCCGTCCGGGTGATCGACGAATTGGGAACCGAAGCGCAAAAGGCCCGCTTTCTCCCCCAAATTTGTGCCGGCGAGAAGATCATCGCCATCTCGATGAGCGAACCCGACGCCGGCTCCGCCGCGACCGATCTGAAGACAACCGCCCGCTACGACGGCGACAGCGTCATCGTCAACGGGCAAAAAGCCTTTTCGTCGAACTCCCCGCACGCCGATCTTTTCGTCGTCTACGTGCGTTTCGGCCCGAGGACGAAGGATTGCGGCGCGGTTGTCGTCGAGACCGGAACCCCCGGCTTCACGAAAGGAAAGACCGAGCGGTATATGAGCGGGGAGGCGCACTGTGTTCTTCACTTCGACGACGCTCGAATCCCGAAGGAAAACGTACTCATCGATAGCGAGGGTTTCCGGGCGCTCATGCCGGTCTTTAACGTCGAGCGGCTCGGTAACGCGACCCGGTGTCTCGCCCTCGCCCAGGCCGCCTACGACATGACCGTAGAGCACACCCGGACGCGGCATCAGTTCGGCCGCCCGCTGTGCGAGTTTCAGGGGGTGCAGTGGATGGTGGCGGACATGCGGGTCAAGCTCGAGGCCGCGCGGCTCTTACTCTACCGGGCGCTCTCGAATGCCAGGGACGGCCTTCCCTCGGCCGTCGAAACCACCTCGGCCAAGCTTTATTGTAACGAGATGGCGCGGCAGGTGGCCGACGATGCGGTTCAGCTGCACGGCGCCTACGGGTTTTCCACCGAGATGCCGCTCGAGTATCTCTACCGGAAGATCAGGGGTTGGTCGATCGCGGGAGGTACGGTCCAGATTCTCCGCAATCGGCTGGCGAGCGAAATTTACGGCCGGAACTTCAGCCAGCGCCCTCCGCGCCCGTCCCCCAGCCCGGAATAGCCCGCCCGATGAACGCAGATTCCACGAAAAAAACGCGGGAGCTGATTGGCCGACTTCTTTCCCCGGAATCGATTGCCATCGTCGGCGCCTCCGCAGACCTTGAGCGCTTTAACGGGCGGGTGGTGAAAAACCTTCTGCGCCACGGTTACCCGGGAAAAGTGTATCCGGTCAATCCGAAATACGATGAAGTGGCCGGGCTTCCCTGCTACGCATCGGTCGGCGATCTGCCCGGGGCCCCCGAAACCGTGTTTATTTCGGTCGGAAGGGAGCGCGTCCTCGGCGTGTTCCGGGAGTGCGCCGCCCTCGGCACCCCGACGGCTACGATCTATTCGGCGGGATTCTCCGAGTTCGACGACGAGGGCGGCCGCATCGAGGCCGAAATCGCCCGAATCGCCGCGGACGCCGGGATGAGGGTGTGCGGCCCGAACACGGCGGGCTATCACAACTTCGGCGGCCGCGTGCAACTCGCGGGAATTATCGCGATGGATGTGGAGCGTCTCGTGCCCGGCGCGGTCGGGGTGATCTGTCAGAGCGGGAGTATCGGCGGGGCGCTCATCTCCCGCGCGACCCACCGGGGGATCGGGTTCAGTTACCTGATCTCGTGCGGAAACGAGATGGACCTCGAGATGGCCGACTATATGGATTTTCTCGTCGCGGACAGCGCCACGCGATCGATAGCGATTTATCTCGAGGGCCTGAAAAACCCCGAAAAATTCCTCGCCGCCGCCCAAAGAGCGCTCGAGGCGGGAAAGCCCGTCGTGGTCTGCAAGGTGGGCCGCACCTCGGCCGGCCGCGCGGCCGCCGTCAGTCATACCGGTGCGCTCGTGGGGGAAGACCGCGCCTACGGCGCCGCCTTCCGCCAGGTGGGTATTACCCGCGTGGACGGGCTCGAGGCGCTTTTCGAGGTGGCGCATATGTTCGCCACCACTCCGTTTCCCCGAGGGAGGCGGGTGGGCATCCTCACGACCTCGGGCGGAGCCGGGGCGCTCGTGGCCGATGAGTGCGGCGGGCTCGGCCTCGAGGTGCCGCCCTTCGGCGAGGAGCTCGAGGCGCGAATACTCAAAACCCTTCCCGATTTCATCGGGGTCTCGAACCCCATCGATACGACCATCGCCGGGATCAACTCGTTTCAGGAAATTCTCCGGGCGCTTCTCGGCGAGGCGGGTTTTGACATCCTCGTCGCCATCGTGGGGTCGAGTGCGCAGTTCCGGCACGGGATCGCCGTCGATCCCCTCGTCCGCGCAAAAGATGGCGGCCTGGCCGGGGATACCCCCCTACTGACCTATTTCAATCCATACTCCGAGGAAGCTCACCGGAAAATGGCGGCGGCGGAAATTCCCTCCTTCAACACGACGGAGGGCGCGGCGCGGGCGGTGGGCTATTTGTCGCGTTACGCCGAGTTTTCACAAAGGCGGAGAAGTGAAGACCCCCCGCCGCGGGCGGTGGAGACTCCCGCCGAGGCTCAACTAATCCTTTCAGGAGCCACCGGCTCAGCGGGAGCTATCGGCGAGGCGAGCGGGCTGGCGCTGGCCGAGGCTTTTGGCATCCGGGCGGTTCCCCGGCGGCTCTGCGCCGGGGTTGAGGAGGCCGCCGCCGCCGCGGGAGAGCTGGGCTATCCCGTTGTGCTCAAGGTGTCGTCCCTCGAAGTTTCCCATAAAACCGAACTCGGCCTCGTTTCGGAGGGTCTATCCGATGAAGCCTCTCTCCGGGAGGCGTTTTCTTCGTTATCGGAAAATTCGAGGCGGGCGAATTTGAGGAAGGTGGACGGGTATCTCGTCCAGAGACTGATCAGGGGCGGTGAGGAGTTTTTGGTCGGAATGGTGCGCGATCCGCAGTTCGGGGCGCTCATCACGGTCGGGTTGGGGGGAGCCGCCGCCGAAGCGGTGAGGGATGTGAGCGTTCGCCTGGCGCCGGTGTCTGAGGGCGAGGCGGACGCCATGCTGAACGAGCTTCGGGGAAGAAGGCTGCTGGACGCTTTCCGGGGCCGGGGGGCCCTTGATAGGAGCGATCTCATCGAGGTTATCCGTCGTTTCAGCTTGCTCGTGGCGTCCCTGGGGGAGCGGCTGGCCGAGGCGGATTTGAACCCGGTATTCGTCCTGCCGGAGGGCGAGGGGGCTTGGGCGGCCGATGCGTTATTTATCCTCTCTGACTCCGAATTGGGGCGGATTCAGTAATTATTAGGTGCCAGCGGACCGAATCACTGGCCAAACCATATTTTTATTAGTACATGGGCATGAATTTAGTTGAATCTTCCTTAAATCCGAATAGAATAGTATCCATCTTGCGACATTCATATATTTAGGGTTTTCAAGGACTTTGGCCCTTGCGCATTCATGGGGACGAAAGGTTGCCCAAGCTTCTCGAAATCGAAGATCTGAAGACTCAATTCTTTACTTCCGCCGGGACCGTACGGGCCGTGGACGGTATTTCCTACGATGTCGAGGAGGGCGAGACCGTCGCCCTGGTTGGCGAATCCGGCTGCGGCAAATCCGTGAGCGCGCTCTCGGTCCTGAGACTGATTCCGGATCCCCCGGGAGAAATTGTCGATGGAAGCGTTCGTTTCATGGGTGAGGATTTATTGAAGCTCGACGACGATGCTATCCGGCACGTCCGGGGCCGCCAAATCTCCATGGTGTTTCAGGAACCGATGACATCTCTGAACCCGGTGTTGACGATAGGGCTTCAACTCACCGAAACCATGGAGCACCATCTCGGTCTGAGCCGGGAGGAAGCCACCCGGAAGGCGGCCGAGTATCTCGATTTGGTCGGTATCGGGGAT
>NYYB01000183.1 GCA_002685755.1 Nitrospinota bacterium | reverse complement strand
TTCCCCTCTTTTCCGCCATACGATTTTCCGCAAAGCTCCTCGACATGGCGAATTACCGGCATTAGAAGGTCTGTGTGATAATTACTGTTTTCTCCCTGCAGGACGGCCGTGAGACGCTCAAGTCCCATCCCGGTGTCCACCGAGGGCTTGGGCAGCGGATTCATCTTGCCGGAGCTATCGCGATCGAATTGCATGAAAACGAGATTCCAGAGTTCCAGGTATCTACTACCTTCCTCGTCCTCTCCGCTGCCCGGAGGGCCTCCCGCGATATGATCGCCTTGATCGTAGATTAACTCGGAGCATGGCCCGCAGGGTCCCGTATCCCCCATCGCCCAGAAATTATCTTTTTCGCCGCAACGGATAATGCGCTCGGCAGGGACGCCGACAAGTCGCTGCCACAACTCCCCGGCCTCATCATCCTCGTTGAAGATGGTTATCCAAATCCGAGCCCCGTCCAGCCCGGCCCTGTCCACAAAGAATTCCCACGCGAATTCAATCGCATTTTCCTTGAAGTAATCGCCGAAAGAAAAATTCCCCAACATCTCGAAAAACGTATGGTGACGGGCGGTTCTGCCGACATTTTCCAGATCGTTATGCTTGCCGCTGACCCGGAGGCATTTCTGGGAGCTTGTCGCCCGAAGATAATCCCGGCGCTCGAGGCCCGTAAAAATGTCCTTGAATTGAACCATTCCCGCATTGGTGAAAAGGAGGGTCGGATCGTTGAGGGGAACCAGGGGGGAACTGCGAACGATCCGGTGGTCCTTTTCGGAGAAATAATCCAAAAACATCCTCCGGATTTCGTTTCCGGTCATTATCGGCAACCCCTTCCCGGATTTTCAGCGAACATCGCACCCACCACTAATTTTTCCGCTTTGTGCGGTTTTTCTTTTCAGGCCGCGACACTTTTGTATCTTCCACGATAATTATCTCGCCGCCCAAATCGATGACCCGCTTACCGCGGCGGAGAATCACCTTATCCTGAAACGCGCCTCCGTAAACGATTACCTCATCCTTCGCGCTCAAGACTTCGACGGATTCCGGGTTTTCATTCAGGACCCCGGTTCTCGGTTCCGGCATTTCCTTGTAAATTTCAATGCAGGCCCCTTTCCCTTTTGAATTCGTGGACCGGATCTCCCAACCCGGCATGACAAAATCGGGGCCCCGCTTCCGGTTTCGTTTGTCCATATAACGAATCCGCAAACCCTCCGGTGTCCGGTCGGTGCGGATCCCGCCTTCGGGGTTACACAGGTGAAGATGAGGAGCCTTCTGGGCCGCTTTTAGCTTCGGCGCCATCAGCACCCCGAAAACCGTTGCAACGAGAGCGATCAAAACCACGAACTCTCTCGTACGCACACCTATATTTCCACTTTTTCCCTGTAAACACCGAACACCGAGCGCAAGACATCGGCAATTTCACCCACCGTAGCGTATACCCTTACCGCCTCGAGTATGGGCGGGAGCAAATTCCCCTCCCCGCGCGCCGCATCGCGGACGGCCTCCAGACTGGCCGAGACTGCGCTTGAATCCCGCTTTTTCCGAAGAACCTCAAGCCGCTTCCTTTGTTCTTGTTCAACTTCGGGGCGGACATGGAGGGTGGAAATGGATATATCCTCCTCGCCCGGATACCGGTTTACGCCCACGACCACACTCCTTCCCTCATCCACGGCAAGCTGGGCTCGGTAGGCGCTCTCCTGGATTTGGCGCTGCACCCAGCCCTTTTCGACGGCTTGCAGCATGCCCCCCATTTCATCGATCCGGGAAATGATATCCATAGCCTCTCGCTCGATTTCATTTGTCAGCGATTCAATGGCATATGACCCGGCGCAGGGATCCACCGTTTCGGTCAAATTGCTCTCGTCGGCGATAATCTGCTGGGTCCTGAGAGCGAGCCTGACGGACTCCTCGGTGGGAAGAGCGAGCGCTTCGTCCATCGAGTTCGTATGCAGCGATTGCGCCCCGCCGAGAACCGCCGCCATGGCTTGAATTGCCACGCGGACGACATTGTTCCGGGGTTGTTGGGCCGTGAGTGAACTTCCCGCCGTCTGCGCGTGAAACCGGAGCATACAGGCTTTATCGGATTTCGCTCCGAACCGCTCCCGCATGATTCTCGCCCATAGCCGCCGGGCGGCGCGGAACTTGGCGATCTCCTCGAGGAAATTATTATGCACATTGAAAAAGAAAGAAATCTGACCGCCAATTTCATCGACATCGAGACCCGAGTCCACGACCGCCTGAACGTAGGAAATGCCGTTGGCCAGGGTGAACGCTGTCTCCTGGACGGCTGTCGATCCCGCCTCCCGTATATGATAGCCGCTAACCGATATCGCATTCCATTTGGGAAGGCGGTCCCGGCAGAACGCAATGGTGTCGGTGATGAGGCGAATACTCGGTGGGAGAGGAAAGATATAGGTTCCCCGGGCGACGTACTCCTTGAGAATATCGTTTTGGATAGTCCCCCTAAGAGCCTCGGCGGGAGTTCCTCTTTTCTCCGCGACCGCCAGATAGAGGCACAACAGGATCGGCGCCGTGGCGTTTATGGTCATCGATGTGGATATTTTATCGAGCGGCAACCCCTCGAGGAGGGATTCCATGTCCTCGAGCGAGCAGATGGATACGCCAACCTTGCCCACCTCTCCATAGGAAAGGGAGTGATCGGCGTCAAAGCCGATTTGAGTGGGCAAATCGAAGGCCACCGACAGCCCCATCTGCCCCTGGGAGAGCAGATAATGAAACCGCTTGTTGGTTTCATGTGCCGTGCCGAAACCGGCGTACTGCCGCATGGTCCAAAAACGCCGCCGGTACATACCGGGGTAAATTCCCCGGACGAACGGAAAGGCGCCGGGCGCTTCGTCACCGGCGCAGGCATCCGCGGAAATATCCGCCGGGCCGTAAAACGGTTTCATGGAAAATTCCGGCGAGGAGGACATGCCCTCCCACCTCTCCGGCCCATGAGCTTCAACCGCACCGTTCCCCCTCCAAGGGCGATCTCGTTGACTTGCGCCCGGCTCAACCACAATGCCGCCCTCTGACTGGATTCACCCGAAAAACCGCGGAAAACGCATTATCTAGCTTCCAGGAAAGAAATTTCCCCTCTGGAAAAAATATCACACTCCCCTACCCCCTGCCAGTTCCGGAGGGGGGCGGAAGTCAAAAAACAATTTTAAATTCAATGGGTTCAGGATAAAATACCCCCATGGACACCAATTTTCTTCCACTATTTCCGTTGCGAGTCGTCCTCCTGCCCGGGGAGTTCCTTCCTCTTCATATTTTTGAGGAGCGCTACAAGCTGATGATCGGACAATGCCGCGAGGAAGATCGCCCCTTCGGCGTTGTGCTTGCCGATGAGAAAGGCGTTCGAAACTTCGGCTGCTCGGCGCGAATCGTCAAGGTCATGGAGGAATTCCCGGACGGCCGGATGAATATTCTCACACGGGGAGAGGGCAGGTTCCGTATTCTCCACACCAACGATGATCGGCCCTATCTGACAGCCGATGTTGAATTTTTCGATGACCGGCCGGAGGATGCCCCTTCCGCCATACTGACGAAAAAAATTCTGGCCTTTCTGCCGGAACACCGAAAAGATGCGGGCCCAATTTCAGATGACATTCAAAACGACCCGAAGAGATTGTCTTTTTGGGCCGGCGCATCACTGCGCCCGGAACTGGAGGACAAACAAGTCCTCCTCGAATCGAAATCCACGAGCGAACGACTGGCCGAACTCGTCCGGATTATCGAAGAAACACGAAAAAAGGAAAAACGAATGGACCGACTCAGGCAGTTCTCACCGAAAAACGGTCATCCCTGATTTGGATTTTTTAGACCGGCATTTTTTCAGGAACCGGTTTCCTGAATCGAAATTCTTTCGATGGATAACGCGCGCCCGTTTTCGGGATTGACTTCCACAACGACTCCGTTGATCTGGCCTTTTCCTCTGGAAACCTCGAACCGGCAAGGAACGCCCGTAAGAAATTTTCCGACGGCGAGCGATATTTTGATGCCAATGACCGAATCAACGGGACCCGTCATGCCAGCATCGGAAAGATAGGCCGTACCACCCGGAAGCACCCTTTCGTCCGCTGTCTGGATGTGGGTATGCGTTCCTACAACCGCGCTGACCCTACCGTCCAGATGCCATCCCAACGCGACTTTTTCACTCGTGGCCTCGGCATGAAAGTCGACAAATATCATCCGTATATCGGAATCGAGCTCGTCAATCAGCCTGTCGGCCTCCCGAAACGGACATTCCACCGGAGGCATGAAGACCCGCCCCATCAGGTTAACGACCGCTACGGGACCTTCGGGCGCCTTGACCACGAAAAGACCCGCTCCCGGTGTACTCGAAGGATAATTCGCGGGCCGAAGGAGACGGGGCTCGCGGAGCATGAATTCCCTGGCTTCCTTGCGATTCCAGATGTGATTTCCGGATGTGAGAACGTCCGCCCCGGACTGGAAAAACTCCTCGGCATTTTCAATCGATATGCCGAATCCGCCTGCGGCGTTTTCTCCGTTGACGATGCACAGGCTCGTCCGATGCTCCTCGATAAGCGCCGGAAGGTGGGCCGCCAACATCCTCCGGCCCACTTTGCCCGTTATATCCCCGATGAAAAGAATTTTCACGTCTGACTTACCGTGCCGTTGCGGTGTGGCGAGTCTCCCGAATCACCGTAACCAGAATTTCGCCCGGATATGTCCTTTCCTCCTCGATACGCTTGGCGATATCCCGCGCCAGGAAAGAAGCCTGGGCATCGGTGATCTCGTCCGGCGTAACGGCCACCCGAATCTCCCGCCCCGCCTGGATGGCATAGCATTTTTCAACGCCCTTGAAGGTTTCAGCGATGCTCTCAAGCGCTTCGAGCCGCTTGATATAACTCTGGACCATTTCCCGCCGGGCGCCGGGGCGAGCCGCGGACAGTGTATCCGCCGCCTTCACCAGAACCGATTCGATACAGTTCGCCTCTTCATCCTCATGGTGAGAGGCAATGGCGTTAATCACCTCGGGTGTCTCGTTGTAGCGCTTGCAGATATCCATGCCTATCTGGACATGAGAACCCTCGATTTCATGCGTGGACGCCTTGCCGATATCGTGGAGCAAACCGGCCCTCTTCGCCATCGTCGGATCGATTCGCAGTTCGGATGCCAGCATTCCGGATAAATGCGCCACCTCAAGGGAATGCTTCAGGGCGTTTTGGCGGTAACTGGTCCGGTAATGAAGGCGCCCCACCAGTCTCACGAGATCCGGGTGGATTCCCTCCAGTCCCATCTCGAAGACGGCTTGCTCCCCCGCTTCCCTGATCCTGTTCTCGATTTCCTTCTTGTTTTTCTTGACAACATCCTCTATCCGGCCCGGATGGATTCTCCCGTCCAGGATCAGGGACTCCAGTGAAAGCCTCGCCGTTTCCCGGCGCACGTTGTCAAAACAGGAAATCACAACCGCCTCGGGCGTATCGTCGATAATAACGTCGACGCCGGTGGCCATCTCGAGCGCCCTGATATTGCGGCCCTCCCGGCCGATGATCCGGCCCTTCATTTCGTCTGAGGGAAGGTCCACCACACTCACCACGCTCTCGGCGATGTGATCGTTGGAATACCGCTCGACGGCCAGCGCCACGGCTTTTACGGCATCGCTCTGGACATTTTCCTTGGCCTTTTGTTCCATGCGCTGAATCTCGGCGGCGACATCTTGCCTGGCCTCCTCGAGAAACTTGTCCATGAGCTCTTTTTTGGCTGATTCCGAGGTCATTCCGGCGACTTCCTCAAGCTTGCGGACTGTCTCGTCCTGAAGCTCTTTATACTGCTCCTCTTCTTTCTTGATCTTTTCTTCTCTTTCTCCCAGGCGCTCCTCGCGCCGCTCCAGAGCGCCTTCCTTCGAATCGAGCGATTCCCCGCGCTTATCGAGGGTCTCCTCCCGCTGGTTGATGCGTTGCTCTACCCTTTGCACTTCCTCCATCCGGGATTCGTTTTGGCGCTCCAAATCTTCCCGCT
This sequence comes from Nitrospinota bacterium, assembly GCA_002685755.1. Lineage (GTDB taxonomy): Bacteria > UBA8248 > UBA8248 > UBA8248 > UBA8248 > UBA8248. The sequence continues at coordinate 12,715 of NYYB01000183.1, read as the reverse complement.
GCCGGATAAGTTCGGCTTTTTGCGCGACTTCAGCTTCCTTCAGGCCGCGCGCCAATTCTTTTTCGGATGCGGCTTCGATTTGTCTGATTTGCTCATCAAACCCGGATTGGGTCCGGGCGATTTCCGCGGCTGCTCTTTTCTTCACAAAAAAGAACACAACCAGGGCCGCTATTACTGCTCCAACAGCTCCCGCTGTGAGTTCCACTATCGAAATGGCGTTCATTGAAGTACTCCTAGGTATAGGAACACGGGAGGCATCGTACACACTCCCGATTAGTGACAACCCAATCCATCAAAACATCATATGATTCCACCGGGAGGGGAGCGTCCCACTCCAGTTGAAACATAAACCCGACACCAACGAGCCAGGGGCGAGCTTTCAACGGTCCGAACATGCGATCATAAAATCCCGCCCCGAAGCCAACACGACCGCCGAACACATCAAATGCCAGTCCGGGCACCAGAACTACTTCAAGCGCGGATGGAGATTCGAAAGGAGCACAAGAAGGTGGGGCGGGTATTCCGAGTGCCCCCGGCCTCAGATCCTCGCCGGGATTCACGGCCACATGAAAAGTCATGTGGTTTTCCGAAATGCGCGGGAAATAAAAACTTCTGGCCCTGGGCTTTTCACCCTCCCAGAGCCCGGCAAGATCTACTTCTCCCTTTACCGGCGCATATACGCCGATTGATCTCGCACCCAGCGTAGCGAGCAGCCCATCCAGCCGGCTGCACGTTAGTTGACTCCACCTCCGGTGATCTTCCTGAGTGAGTGAGCGGCGCAAACCGCTCGTTTTTCTCCGCCAACGCTTCTTCAGTGCCTGGCGATCTTCCCTGGGAAACCCCTCCAATTTCATCTCCAAAAGTCCATCTGAATCGATGGACAATCCCGCCCCCCGCCCCACCTTGAATTCATGTGAGGCGCAGGAGGGAATCTAAGTGCCCCGCAGGAATGCCGTGTGCCGAGAGCGTTCGATCCCCAGCATTTGCTAGGTGGGCGCCGAGCCCGCAACTTTAGGCTGACTCGCGAGGAGTAGCTCACCACCGCAGGGGAAGGCTCCCGGATCAAAGATACTGGGTCAAAATGCCCATCAACATCACGTACACCGCAGGGCAAAACGCATACCGGCACATAGTATGCCATCAAACCGGGGGGTTGGGTACTTACCAGGGAAACGGGGGCAGGGTATTAAATAGCCTTTTCAAGCATTTCGATAAGGGAATCGGCCCTCTGGGACAGCGCATTATCGGATTCTTCCTGGGCCTTTCTCTCCTCAAAAAGCTCATTCGCAATGTTCATCGACGCCAGGAGAGCGACTTTGAGCGGATCATTGCTCTGACTCGCCACCTTTCGAACCTGCCCATCCACGAACTCGGCGAGCTTTGCCGCATATTCCGGATCGGCGGAGCTTTTGAGATTTAATAGCTGTCCAAAAATTTCGACCATGATTTTTTGCGGGGCCATTGCCCTTTCCTTTCCTGGCGGGACACCGAGCCTCTCAAAGGTCCCCTATTCGCTAGGCAAATGATTAAGAATGCGTTCCACCCGGTCACGCACTTCGTTCCGTTCGTCCTGGAGACGGGTGTTTTCCTCGCGGAGCTTGGCGATCTCCTCATCGCGCCCGTTCACCGTCTCCGACGCCGAAAGCGCCTCGGAACGCGCCTGCTCAACCTGGGATTGCAAATCCGAGCGAGATTGCCTCAGATCCTCCAACTCCCCAAGTACGCTTTTCAAGGATGTCTCAAGGGTTTCGAGTTTTTCGATAACCATTAGAGGATTCTTTCCAAAGGGCGATAATGGGAAATAAGATATATTCCTATTCTAGAATCTGTTGAGGGATACCGTCAAGAAAAACCCTTCAACTTCTGAGGCGGGCCCCCAATTGGCTCTCTAGGTTCCGGACAATTTCCCAGAACACCTGGTCCACCTCCTCGTCGTTCAAAGTTCGGTCCAAACGCCTGAAAACAAGGGAGTAGGCCAGGCTCTTCTCCCTGGACCCGATGAGGGCCGCATCCCTGTAAATGTCAAAAAGCGCCGCCGATTCGAGCCATTCTCCCCCAATCCGTTTGAGCAGCTCCTCGACAGTGGTGTTTGTCACCCCGTTTTCCACCACGATCGCCAGAGCGCGGAGGGTAGCCGGAAACCGGGGGACCGGCTGGAGCCGTTGCGGCCGGCGGTCGGCACGGCCCAGAGTTTCGATATCCAATTCAAAAACAAAAAGACGTTGCCTGACCCCCCATGCCTCAAGGACAGTCTTGTTGAGGCCCCCAATCGTGCCGAACCGGTGCTCTCCGCTCATCACCCAGGCAGCCTCATTCGGGTCGAGGGGGGAGATTTCGCCCTCAACCGGAGCAAACCGGAAATCGGGCAGCCGAATCTGGCGCCCCATCCGCTCCAGGGCGCCTTTCAGATCGAAAAGCCGGGCAGGTAGGGCCTCCTCCCCCCCCGGGGATCGTCCTTCGGGCCACAACACATCGGGCGAAACGTCCGAGACCAATGCGGCGATGCGCCGCACCTCATTGGGTAATTTTTCATCCGGATTCCGGTGAAAAGTCCGGCCAATTTCGAATAATCTCAAATCCCCCGCCCCGCGATTCAGATTCATCGATGCGTTTTCAATGAGACCGGCCAGCAGGGTCGTCCGCATCAAATCCATCTCGGCGCTCAGGGGATTTTGAAGGGGAACCACATCCTCGCCGGCATTGCCCAACCTCTCCAAGTCGGAGCGCCCGACAAAGCTGTAGTTCAAAGCCTCGGTGAATCCAGCAGATATCATCGCCTCCCGAATCTCCTTTTCGAGTCTTCTCGGAGACGGCGGCAGGGCGGGCGGTGAGGCGGTGGCGGGCAGAGAGGAGGGGAAATTTTCATATCCCCACCGGCGGGCCACCTCTTCGATCAGGTCAATTTCCCGATCAATATCGTGCCTGAAAACAGGCACCTCGACCTCGATACGGCCGTTTTCCGAGTCGAGGACAGACATCCCGATGGACTCAAGATTGCGGCGGATTTCAGGAGTCTCGATTTCAGCGCCCAGAATTTTCGATACCCGCTCCGGGCGCAAGCCCAGGCGAACGGGCGCCGCCGGAGCCGGATGGACATCCACCGCCCCTTCCGCGATTCGTCCGCCGCCGTATTGCCGAATGAGATGCGCCGCCCAATCGGCCGCCCGGAGGGTCCCCGAGGGGTCAACCCCGCGCTCGAAGCGGAACGAAGCCTCGGTGCTGATGTTCAGCCTCCTTCGCGTGCTCCTGATGGTCGAGGGCGAGAAATAAGCACTTTCGAGCAAGATATCCCCGGTCGCATCACTGATTTCGGAATTCGAACCCCCCATGACTCCGCCGATGGCCACCGGCCGCCCGGCGTCGCAAATCATGAGATCATCCTCCGTAACTTTTCTCTCCTGCCCGTCCAGCGTTGTGAAGGGACCGTCCTCCCGGCGCCACCGGCGAACGACGATTCTCCTCTCCGCCAGCTTGTCTAAATCAAAACCATGAAGAGGCTGGCCCAGCGAGAGCATGACGTAGTTCGTGATATCGACAATGTTGTTGATAGGGCGCATGCCGGCTGCGCGGAGACGGCGTTGCATCCATCCCGGAGAGGGGCCAATCCGGACCCCCCTGATAACCCGGGCCATATACCGCGGACATTTATCCGGATCGAGAATTTCCACGCCGCAGAGCGAAGAGACCGCCTCGCCGGTCTCTTCTTCCAAATCCGGGACGGGAATTTTCAGGGGACTATCAAAGAGGGCCGCCACCTCCCTGGCCACGCCCAGCACCGAAAGACAATCTCCCCGGTTCGGTGTGACGGTGATCTCGAATATGACGTCATCGAGCCCCAGGACCGGCGCGGCGGGCTCTCCAGTCCCCAAATCCGGGTCCAGGACGATAATTCCCGAGTGATCGTGCCCGATTCCCAGTTCACGCTCCGAGCAGAGCATTCCCTGGCTCTCCTCCCCGCGAATCCGGGCAACCTTGATCTCCATACCGCCCGGCAACGTCGCGCCGGGAGGAGCGAGAACCACCTTCTGGCCCGCGTCGACATTGGGCGCCCCGCAGACAATCCCGCGCTCCTCGGTGCCGTCGTGAACCCGGCAAATTGTGAGTTTATCCGCGTTTGGGTGTTTTTCGGCGGAAAGTACCTCGGCCACGAGGAGGCGACCCATCCACTCGTCCGGCCGGTTGATGACTTCGGCCTCGAGGCCGCTCATCAAAACCCCAAGAGCGAGGCGCTCCGGAAGCGCCGGGTCCGCCAGGTCGATGTCCACATACTCCGCAAGCCATTCCAGGCTGATGCGCATTTTCTCTCTTTCGGGTTCTCGATTCGAGGAACAGCCCGGGCCCTCATTGCCCGGCGGCTAGAACTGCTGGAGCATTCGAATATCGTTTTCAAAAAACATGCGAATGTCATTTATTCCGTAGCGGAGCATCGCCACACGCTCTACACCCAGACCCCATGCGAAACCACTCCACTTTTCAGGATCGTAGCCCACGGCCTCGAAAACCGCCGGATCGACCATGCCCGCCCCGAGGACCTCGAGCCACTCGCCTCCCGCCAAGTGGTCGCAGGCGATGTCCACTTCGGCGCTCGGCTCGGTGAACGGGAAAAAACTCGGCCTCAGGCGAATTCGGAACTCGGGACCGAATATCTCATGTACGAAGGTTTCGAGGGTTCCCTTCAGGTCGGCGAAAGAAAGACCCTCGTCCACATAGAGACCTTCGATTTGATGAAACATCGGAGAGTGAGTGACGTCCGCATCGCAGCGAAACACCTTACCCGGAGCGATGATCTTCACCGGGGGTTGCTGTTTTTCCATTATTCGGATTTGAACAGGAGAGGTGTGCGTACGCAAAAGAACGTCGTCGGAGACATAAAACGTATCCTGCATATCGCGAGCGGGATGATCCTTGGGAATATTCAGGGCTTCGAAATTGTAACTGTCCAGTTCGATCTCCGGGCCCTCGGCAATCGAATAGCCCAGCCGGGTCAGGACATCGATAATATCCTCCATCGTCTGGACGATGGGGTGTTTGTGCCCGAGGGGCGGATAACGCCCCGGCACGGTCAGATCGATCCTCGAAGTCGAATCTGCTCCTTTATCCTGGAAACTTAAAACGCCCTCGGGAATTTCGACCAAACCGAACAAAAACGATTTCCCGTCTTTTTGCTCGATTTGCGATTGAACCGCCTCCTGTACGCCCGGGGCGTCCCCTCGTTTGTGTGCCGCCAGGGTTTTTTCAATCAGCCCTTTCAAGCGGTTGGCCACGGGACCGACGATCCGCTTTTCTTCCTGGGAAAGATCCTTAAGGCCCTTGGTAACCTCGGTCAGGACCCCGCCCTTGCGCCCGAGGTAGCGGAGCCTGATTTCCTCGGCCTGTGCCTCGTCAGAAACCTGCAAGATGGAGACGAGAGCTTCGCGGGCGAGTTCATGGAGATCGTTAACACTCGTCATATCCGAACCTCATGCACCTGCAAAAAAGGCTCCGCCCTTCCGGACGGAGCCTGATAATTCCGGGTTCACAGATCCCTAAGCGGCTGTCCGGGCGATCTCCACGAGCTTTGAAAACGCGGGCGGATCGGACACAGCCAGTTCGGCCAGAATCTTCCGGTTCACTTCGACCCCCGCCTTGTTGAGACCGTCGATAAACCGGCTGTAGTTCATCCCCAACTCGCGGACGGCGGCGTTGATGCGCACGGTCCAGAGCCGGCGAAATTCCCGCTTTCGATTTCGGCGGTCACGGTAGGCGTACGCCATCGCACGGAGAACGGTTTCATTAGCCGAACGATAGCGTTTCGATCGCGCCCCGCGATTCCCCCTGGCCACTTTCAGCAACCGTTTTTTGCGCGCCCGATGGGCCGGAGCTCCTGTTGAACGGGGCATATCGTCGATTCCTCATTCAAATCAAAAAGCAGGGCCTACTCAAAGAAAATCCGGCCACACTCAAAAAAAAGCCTTCCCCGGGGACCAATTTCAACGCGCCGGAATATACCCGTTGCCCAAACCTTCTGCAAGCCTTCGTGGAGCCAGTCCCTTTTACCCCCACGAACCGGGATGATTGCATCGCAAGCTATTGATTTAAATTAAGATACGTTGACCTAGCGATTCGGGAGCAACCGCCTGACAAGGGGGAGATCGGCGTCCGACACCAGTGAACTGTGGCGCATTTCCCGCTTGTGCTTAGTGGTCTTCTTGGTGAGGATATGGCGGCGATGCGAATTATTCCGCTTGATCTTACCGCTTCCCGTCACCTTAAAGCGCTTTGCGGCGCCTCTATTGGTTTTAAGCTTCGGCATTATCTGTCCCTTCCTCGGTTTTTTCTTCTTTTTCTTGCTCTTGAGGCTCCTCGGCAGGCACTGCGGCCCCGTCAGCCTCCTCTTTGAGGCTCTCGGCCAAAGGCGCCTTCAGAGTCCCTTCCTCTTCGGTCACGCGCGAGGTTTTATCAGACTTTCCCTTGGCTGCGCCAGCGGCCTTGAGCTTCGCCGCCGCTTTATTGGGAGCCAAAACCATGGTCATGTTACGGCCTTCAAGCAGGGGCCTCTGCTCGACAGTGCCAATCTCCATGAGATCGTTCGCCACGCGGTCCAGAATTTTCCTGCCCAAATCGGGATGGGTCACCTCCCGCCCCCTGAACATGATCGTCACCTTCGCCTTGTTTCCGTCAAGCAAGAAGCGTTCGGCATGATTTTTCTTGAATTCATAGTCGTGCTCGTCTATTTTGATTCGCATCTTTACTTCCTTGAGCTCGACAATTTTTTGCCGCTTCTTGGCCTCTTTCCCTTTTTTCTGTTGCGTATATTTATAGCGACCGTAATCCATGATTTTACATACGGGGGGTTCGGAGTTCGGAGCGACTTCGACAAGGTCGAGATCGCGGTCCTCGGCCGCCTGCACGGCATCGTCAACCGAGAGGATTCCCATTTGCTCACCTTTCTCGTCGATCACTCTCACCTGAGGAACGCGAATGTCATGGTTGATACGCGGCCCTGTGACCGTCGGGCGAATATCCCTTCCTCGCGAGCGAAGCGCCATATTAATTTTCTCCAGGAGAGAAGGCTCGGGATTCAACATCCGAACGAATTTGACTCATAACTTCCTCCAAGGCCAGGGCTCCAACATCCCCTTTACCGCGGACGCGCAGCGCAACCTGACCCGATTTCATTTCCCGGGCCCCGATGACCAGCATATAGGGAACCTTCGCCAACTGGGCTTCCCTTATTTTTTTCCCTATCTTTTCGTTGCGGAAATCCGACTCGACACGGTAACCGGCGTCGCGAAGGTTTTGCGCCACCTTTTTTCCAAATGGAATCTGAGCGTCGGTAATCGTCATTACCTTAGCCTGAACGGGCGCAAGCCAGGTGGGAAACGCGCCCGCATAGTGCTCGATCAGTCCTCCGACAAAACGCTCCATCGATCCGAGCACCGTCCGGTGAATCATCACGACCAAATGGCGTTCTCCGTCCGACCCGACGTACCTGAGATTGAACCTCTTCGGAAGGTTGAAATCGAACTGAATCGTAGGGCCCTGCCATCCCCGCCCGAGGGCATCGAACATTTTGATATCGATTTTAGGACCATAAAAGGCTGCTTCACCCTCGATGCGCTTATAGGAAATCTCCCGGGTCTCGAGCGCCCGCTTCAGGGCCTCCTCCGAGGCGGCCCAATCCTCTCGGGTACCCGCGTATTTGTCGAAATTTTCGGGGTCGTGCACCGAAAGTTCGATTTCGAACTTCTCGTAGCCGAAAGTCTCCAGCATGAACCGGGCCAGGTCGATGACGTCGATGACTTCGTCTTCCGCTTGCTCGGGGGTGCAGAATATGTGCGCGTCGTCTTGGGTGAAACCCCGGACCCGGAGCATCCCGTGCAACACCCCGCTTCGCTCGTAGCGGTAAACCGTCCCCATCTCCGCCAACCGGTAGGGCAGGTCGCGGTAGCTGCGCGTATCCTCCTGATAGATGAGGATATGGCCCGGGCAATTCATGGGTTTGAGCACGTACTCCTGCTCGTCGATGTTCAGGACATACATATTTTCCCTGTAAAAATCATAATGCCCCGAAATCTTGAACAACTCGTCGCGGGCAATATGAGGAATGGTCACAAGCTGGTATTCGCGCTTGATGTGCTCGTCGTCCCAAAAACGCTCTATAACCTTCCTGACGATGTTGCCCTTGGGCTGCCAGTAGATCAGCCCCGGCCCCGCGTTTTCGTCGACCAAAAAGAGCCCAAGCTGTTTTCCCAACACGCGGTGATCGCGCGCCTTCGCCTCCTCGAGCCTTTTGAGATGTTCTTCGAGGTCTTCCCGGCCCGGGTACGAGGTCCCGTAAATGCGCTGGAGCATCTTGTTTTTTTCATCGCCCCGCCAATAGGCCCCGGCGACGCTGAGCAGCCTGAAATGCTTTAACTTCGACGTGGAGGACATATGGGGGCCGCGGCACAAATCGACGAAATCCCCTTGGCGGTAGATGGAAATCGTCTCTCCGGCCGGAAGTTCGTTGATCATTTCAATTTTATAGGATTCGCCGCGCTCCTCGAACAATTTGAGGGCATCGGTGCGATCAATTTCGTCTCGCTCAATCGGAAAACCGCGTTTGGCGAGCTTCGACATGCGCTTTTCGATTTCCTTGAGGTCTTCGGGAACAAACGAGCGATCTAAATCAATGTCATAGTAGAAACCGCTATCGATGGGAGGCCCGATGGTGAGTTGAGCACCCGGGAAAAGCTCCAGAATCGCCTGCGCCATGAGGTGGGCAGTGCTATGACGCAGAATCTCCAGCCCCTCTTGGGAATCCAGCGTCACATACTCGACCGCTGCGCCTGAAGGCGGGACGCTATCCAGATCGACCATTATTCCGTCGATCCTGAGAGCGGCGGCATTTTTGGGCGGATTTTTCAATTCAGATCGAACAACCATATTTTAGTGGCTACGCCAAAAACTCCTCTACATAAAAACAAAAGTGAACATACAAGAAAACCTTCTCAGATTCTTCTTTTCAAAATAAATGTCTTGGTAGGCGCGGGCGGTTTTGAACCGCCGACCTCTTGCGTGTCAAGCAAGCGCTCTCCCCCTGAGCTACGCGCCTATGAACCAGTATTTACGAATCATAAAAAAGCGCCGCAATCATTGTCAATGCGTGTTTTCACCTATTCATTGAGGCGCTCCGTCTATCGACCGGGCCTTAGCCTCGGCCTTGAATCCCGGCCCTCAAACCCAGCCGGATTACCCGGATCGCCGGGCGATGGCGCCGCCCCGCTTCTTGCCCCCGACTTGAGGCGTTTTGGGAACCGAAGCGGGCCGCCTTTTCGTATCGGCCCCGAGCGAGCGGGTCAATCCCTTCTTTTTCACCGCCGCCTTGGACGCAGAGGCGTTTTTATTCCTCGTTTTCGGAAGCAGGCAAATCTCCACCACTTCGTCAATATTTTCGACGTAATGAATATCGAGTCCCAGCGGGGTCTCCTCCTCCAGTTCAATTACATCTTTTTCGTTTTCCCTCGGGAGGATTACCTTCGGAATTCCGCCCCGCCGCGCGGCGAGAAGTTTCTCCTTCACGCCGCCAATAGTGAGCACCCGCCCCCGAAGAGTGACCTCTCCGCTCATCGCGACATCGTGGCGGACTTTTCTGCCGCTTAAGGCGCTGGCCAGGGCGACACCCATGGTGATTCCCGCGGAAGGTCCATCCTTGGGTATCGCTCCTTCGGGAAAGTGGATATGTATATCTTTCTTCTCGAAGAAATTTCCCGGAATCCCCAATTCCTTCGTCCGCGACCGAAGCCATGAAATGGCGGCCCGCGCACTCTCTTTCATCACATCACCCAACTTTCCGGTCAGGATCAGACCGCCCTTTCCGGCAAAAACACTGACCTCCATCGGGAGAAGCACTCCTCCCATCGGCGTCCAGGCCAAGCCGGTCGCCACACCCAAGCCCGCTCTGGATTCGGGCCGGTCGAGCGTATAGCGGCGCACCCCCAGATACTTCTCAAGAGAACCAGGCGTAACCCGGATGGATATCCCCCGATCCGCAACGCCCGCTTTTTTCCCTTTGCGGTTTTTAGCTCTCGCGCCTTTTTCCGCGACTAATTTCCGCGCCACCTTCCTGCAAAGGCTCCCAAGCTCTCGCTCCAGATTCCGGACTCCGGATTCACGCGTATATTCGTTTATAATCCGGGGTATCGTGTCATCCGGAATTTCGATGTTCTCCTCACCGAGACCGTGTTCCTCGCGTTGTTTTGGAACCAAGAAGCGCTTGGCGATTTCAATTTTCTCCTCGTCCGTATAACCGGGTAGATTTATCACCTCCATCCGGTCGAGGAGAGCGGGAAGAATGGCATCAGTTGAATTGGCCGTCGTTATGAAAAAAACCTGACTCAGATCGTAGTCCACCTCGAGATAATGATCGTTGAAATTCTTGTTCTGCTCGGGGTCGAGAGTTTCGAGCAAAGCCGACGCGGGGTCACCCCTGAAATCGGCCCCCATTTTGTCGATTTCATCCAGCAAAAAAACCGGATTGTGCGTTCCCGCCTTTTTCATCGACTGGACGATCCTGCCCGGCAGAGCGCCTATATACGTTCTCCTGTGCCCTCTGATCTCGGCCTCGTCTCGAACGCCCCCAAGCGAAACGCGAATGAATTTCCTCCCGAGCGCGTTGGCGACGCTCCTGCCCAACGATGTTTTACCGACACCCGGAGGCCCGACAAAGCATAAAATCGGCCCTCGGATTCCTTTGTTCAATATCTTGACCGCCAAATGCTCGAGAATTCTTTCCTTCACTTTCCTGAGGCCGAAGTGATCGCTCTCGAGAATTTTCCAGGCCTGCTCCAAGTCGTTCCGATCACGGGTTTTCTTTGACCAAGGGACGTCCAGCAGCCATTCCACATAGGTTCTGACCACCGATGCTTCCGGTGATAATGGCGTCATCATGTCGAGGCGACCGATCTCTTTTTCAACTTTCTCGGCGACTTCCCTGGGGAGGCGGAGTTCCTTGGCCTTTTGGCGAAGTTCTTCGCTGTCGCCCATCATGCCGTCCGACTCTCCGAGTTCTTTTTGAATCGCCTTGAGTTGCTCGGAGAGGTAAAATTCTTTTTGATTCTTGTTCATCTGCCGTCTGGCCCTGGAGCGGACCTTGCGTTCAACCTTCAGCAACTCGATCTCCCGGTCAATAAGCGATGAGAGCGCATCGATTCGATCTTCCGGATCGATGGTTTCGAGCAACTGCTGCCTTTCCGACTGGTTGATCGGAAGGTTGGCCGAAATTGCATCGGCAATCGCCGATGGATTTTCCAGGCATTCTATCGCCGCATATATCTCGTGCGGAATCCGCTGGTTAACCCGAAGATAATCCTCGAAAAGGGAAAGAAGACCCCGGCAGCGCGCTTCCAGGTTCAGGGTGACTTCACCGGATTCTTCGGCGGATACCACCTCGGCCCACAGCGATTCCCCCTCGATATAGAATTCCTTCACATTCGCCCGGGACAAACCCTCGACCAACACTTTGATGGTTCCGTCGCTTAGGCGCAGCACCTGGAGAATTTCGGCTTCGGTCCCAATCTGATGAAGATCCTCGATCTCGGGATCCTCATCCCGCGGGTCGCGCTGCGCGACAAGAAGCAGCCGAGTCGCGGAAGGAGGAAGGGACTCCACAGTCGCCAGCGCCCGGCCTCTTGCCACGAATATGGGTGTGGTTACGTGAGGGAACAGAACCAACTCCCGCAGGGGAACGCACGGAAGGACGTAGGTATCAGCAGGACTCACAAATTCCTCATTGCCAGATTATCGGCAAACCCGGGGTGGACGACAGTTGCTAGCTCGCTTTTTCGTAGACCAACAAAGGTTTTTCTTTCCGGTGCACGACGTTCTCGTCAATCACGATTTCCTTGACATCTCCCCTCGAAGGCAGGTCGAACATCGTCTCAAGCATGATATCTTCGATAATCGAGCGAAGGCCCCGGGCGCCGGTCTTATGCTCAAGCGCCAACCGGGCGATCTCCTCAAGGGCGGAGCCCGTGAACCGGAGAACGGGGCCCTCGAATTCAACCAGTTTGCAAAATTGCTTGACCAGCGCGTTTCGGGGCTCGGTGAGAATCTTCACCAGCGCCTCTTCATCCAGCTCATTTAGCGTCGAGAGGACGGGAAGCCGGCCGACAAATTCGGGAATCAGACCGTATTTCAACAGGTCCTCCGGCGATACCTGCGAGAGCACCTCGCTCATCGTTTCGTCGTCTTGGGATTTTAGTTCGGCCTCGAACCCAAGGCCGCGCCGGCCGACCCGGTTCCTGACTATCGAGTCCAATCCGACGAAGGCTCCGCCGCAGATGAAAAGGATATTAACCGTATCCACGCGGAGGAATTCTTGATGGGGATGCTTGCGCCCGCCCTGGGGGGGCACGTTGGCAATGGTCCCCTCGATGATTTTGAGCAGCGCTTGTTGAACGCCCTCCCCCGAAACATCGCGTGTAATCGACGGGTTTTCGCTCTTTCGGCTGATCTTGTCGATTTCATCGATATAAATAATTCCCCGCTCCGCCTTGGGCACATCGTAATCGGCCACCTGGAGCAATTTGAGAATGATGTTTTCGACATCCTCGCCCACGTAGCCCGCTTCGGTCAGCGTTGTCGCATCAACGATCGCGAAGGGAACGTCAAGGACTCTCGCCAGGGTCTGGGCCATGAGCGTCTTGCCCGAGCCGGTTGGCCCGACCAGCAGGATATTGCTTTTTTGAAGCTC
>NYYB01000088.1 GCA_002685755.1 Nitrospinota bacterium | reverse complement strand
TGAGCATCTCCAACACCGTCTCGGTCCTGACAATGATCGTCATCTTACCTTTCACGAAAGAGAGAATGTCCGGTTCCTGGGGGCGGCGGCCCCTGCTTTGTATAGTGGCGGGGGCGCTGTTCAACTTCACGTCCGCTCTGCTCTTCTGGACGGCCGTCAGGCGGGGGGAACTCGTGCAGGTGGTCCCCGTCACCCGGATCGCGGTCCTCCTGATGATTTTCACCTCCTGGCTGTTTTTCAGAACACAGGAAAAGATCACCGCGTGGGTCGTGTACGGGGGGTTGCTATCGGTCACCGGGGTGTTTCTGGTCGTCTGGGGAAAATGAGGCGCCGGGCGCCTGAACCCCCTGAATGAATCCGCGCGGCGAAACGGGAAAAAATGATCCGGCTTTGGGAAAATTTACTGCGCAATAGAGAGGAGAGAAGTCAATCATGAAGATTATTGCCGTGGCATTATTATCTTTTCTATTTTCTATTCTCTCGGCGGCTCTCCCGGCCGGGGCGGCCCGGATGCCCATCATCGACGCGCACAGCCAGGTGGAGGAGGGTGTGGAGATTGAAGACGTGATCAAACTGATGGACAAGGGCGGGATCGCACGGACCATCCTCTCGACGAGGCGGAAAGTGAAAGTGGGTCCGTTTGTTTCAGCGGTTTCCCGGCACCCGGACCGGATCACCCCGGCCCTCAGGACGAAGGGTTTTTCCTACAACGCCAACCAGCGGAAGTATTACCGCCTGCTCAAGATGCAGAAGAGCAAACCCGAGTTCGCCGCGCTGGCGGAGGTGATTTTGTATCACGCACAAAAGGGAAATATGGCCCCCGAGATATCGGTGCTCCCCGATGAGCCGCAGGCGATGGCGGCGCTTGAGATCGCCCTGGAGCGGAAATGGCCCTTTATCGCCCATATTGAATTCGCCGCGATTCAATTCGACCGCGATGAATTCATGAAAAAGTTCGAGGCCATGGCCGCCGCGAACCCGAAGCACCCCTTCGTGTTGATCCATATGGGTCAGCTCCCCGCCGACGACGTTGCCCGCCTGATCGCGGCGCACCCCAACGTTTTCTTTTTGACCTCGCGCGCCAACACGGTGGCGCTCGGCGCCACCCCGGGCCAGCCATGGGTTAACTTGTTAAAGGGAAACCATCTGGCTCCCCGGTGGAAAAAGCTCATCATCCGGCACCCGGAGCGCTTCATCCTGGGCTTCGACAACGTATGGGCGGACGACTGGGGGGATTTTTATCTGGACCAGATCGAGCTTTGGCGAAAAGCGCTGACCGACCTTCCCTCCGCCGCGGCGCACGCGCTGGCCCACCGGAACGCGGGACGTCTTTGGCGGTTGCCCCCCGCGAAGTTACCGGCGAAATAGGGGGACTTCGCTCCGGCCTGAACCGGAGCGGCAAAGTCGAAATGAGCCCACGCGAAGAACCGAAAGACGATAACAGCAAAAAAACAGAGAGCATTGCGCCTCAAAAAAGGGGGAAGCAGCCGGAATCGAGAGTGATCGATTCGAAATCGGGGCAGGAGCCTTGTTTGCCGCCTGGTTCGGGGTTAAAAAAAGCGGGGGAATAAAATATCGGGGGAGACAAAAAGCATCTTTGTCATTTCGCGCGCAAGGGGGGATGGACCATGCCGAAAAAATTCACCGTCGCGGTGGTGCAGGATAGTTCCGTTGTCTTCGACAGAAAAAAAACCGTCGAAAAGATCGCGCGGCTCACCGCCGAGGCGTCGAAAACGGGGGCAAAGCTTGTTTTATTTCCCGAGGCGTTCGTTTCCGGTTATCCCACTGGGCTCGACTTCGGGGCCCGGATGGGGAGCCGCTCCCCCGAGGGAATGGAGGATTTCCGGCGCTACCACGAGAGCGCGCTCGATCTGGCGGGGCCCGACAGCGCCGCCATCGGCGCCGCCGCCCGGGAGAACGGCCTCCACCTCGTCGTGGGCGTCATCGAGCGGGACGGCGGTACGCTCTATTGCACGGCGTGTTTCTGGGGGCCGGACGGCCAACTCATCGGCAAGCACCGCAAGCTGATGCCGACCGCGATGGAGCGCCTGGTCTGGGGCTACGGCGACGGCTCCACGCTGACGGTGGCCGACACCCCGCTGGGCCGGCTCGGCGCGGTCATCTGCTGGGAAAATTACATGCCGCTCCTGCGGACGGCCATGTACTCAAAAGGCGTCCAGATCTATCTCGCCCCGACGGCGGACAGCCGCGACACCTGGCTGCCCACCATGCAGCACGTCGCGCGGGAGGGCGGCTGTTTCGTCCTGTCCACCTGCCAATATCTCACGCGCGGCGACTGCCCCGAGGATTACAACGCCTTCCAGGGAGACGACCCCGAGACCGTCCTGATGCGCGGGGGCAGCTCCATCGTCTCCCCGACCGGCGAGATCCTCGCCGGACCCAACTTCGAGGGGCCCGCCATCCTCTCGGCGGAGATCGATCTCGACGAAATCGTGCGCGCCAAGTACGCCTTCGACGTGGTGGGCCATTACGCCCGCCCCGACGTATTCCGCCTTCATGTCAACGGGCGGCCCGCTCCTCCCGTGGTTCACACGGCGGGCGCTCCTTGGGAAGCGGACCCCGACGGCGAGGATCAGGGCGAAAGGGGCTGAGGCGCGCCGGCCAAGGTTTGATGCATTCGGGAGCCAGCTGTGTCCCGAACCGGGTCGGGGCGCCGAACCGGGCTAGAGTGGAAACGGATCGCACGGCGTTCACTGGGTAATTTCTGTCAACACGAAAAGGAAGAGGATTCTCATATGATCGGGAAACGGTTACTTGCCTGGGCAGCGGTGGCGGGATTCGCGGCAGTGGTATGCGTGGCGGCTACGCCCGGCGCCTCGAACGCCTCGGGCGACGAAATGGTCTACATCTCCAACAGCGACGCCGACTCGGTGACCGTCATCGACCGCAAGAGCCGGAAGCCGGTTCGAAACTTCCCCGTGGGGGATCACCCTCACCACATGCTTCACAGCCTCGACGGAGAGTTTATCTACGTCGGAAACACCCACAGCGACGATATTACGGTGGTGGACCTTCACACCCATCTCCCGGTCCGCACCATTCCGAACATTTACGACCCCTACAATCTCGTATACGACCCCACCCGGCGCTTCATGGTGACGGCCTGCACCCGGGACCTGTTCGTCGAGGTCTACGACGCCAAAACCCTCAAAAAGCTCCATCGCGTCCAGACCGGGAAGGAGCCAAACCATCTGGCCTTCAACGAGAGCGGTTCGATCATGTTCGTCACGAACGAAAAGTCGCAGACGGTTTCCGCCGTCGACACCAAGACCTGGAAGGTGAAAAAACAGATCACCGTCGGCACCCGGCCCGTGGACATCCATCTCGGCCCCCACAAGAAAGAGGCCTTCGTCGCGATTTACGGCGAAGGGAAGGTGGCGGTCATCGATGTCGAGACCCTGGAGCTGAAAGAAAAGTTCGAAACAGGAAAAGCCGCCCACGGCCTGGCCCTCACGCCGGACGGAAAAACGCTATTCGTCGCGAACCGCAACGCCGACACCGTTTCCGTGGTGGACCCCGCGAGCCGCGCCGTCCAGAAGCAGATCCCCGTCCCCGGCGGGCCGGATATGATGTCCGTCACTCCGGACGCCAGTGAGCTCTGGGTGACCAGCCGCTACCGGAACTACGTCCATGTAATCGACGCACGCTCGTTTCGCGTCCTCGACCGCATCCAGACCGGCGCCGCTCCCCACGGCGTTACTTTTTCCTGGGCGGTGGGCCACCATTAGGCTTGGCGGCTTCCGCCTTCACGTCAACGAGCGGCCCATGGTTCACGCGGCGGGCGTCCCACGGGAGACAAGACCCCTGCGGCGAGGAACAGGGCCAAAGGGCTTAAAAAACGCCTGCCCACCAAAACGCGGAGCGCCTTAGGCGGTTTCCCTCCTCGAAGACACCGGTGAAATAAGAGGACTTCACTCCGCCCTTCCTCGCCCGGCCCGAACCGCGCTGGCAAAGGCGAAAGCTATCCCACGCCAGGACCCCTGAAACTATTTCCGCTCTCCTTATTGGCTGGGAGGGGTCGTTTCGAAAGCAACGAAGGCCTTTGCCGGTTATAGACTTCTCGGCGGGAAGCGCCGCCGACAGGAGAAAAAAGGGTCGGAATTTGCCAAACAGGGGGAGTAGCCACATAATTCCGGGATCATCGCCTACTCCGGCAACGCCCGCGACCTCACCGATCGGTTTCGGACCGAGGAAGAACGCCGGGAAAGCCAGAAGAGACTCATGGAGGGCCAGGCTGTCCTCCTTCCACACATCCGCAGAGGAGACGCGCCATGTCCCAGGTTGAGATTCTCGATCGCTCGGAGATGACGGACAAGATGGTGAAATTGCTCCGGCTCGACCCCAAGGAGACCGCAATCGTCACCATCGATATGCACCGCGGGCACCTGGACCCGGAGGTGGCGACGATGCCCGCCAGCGACGAGGACTGCGAGAAGGTTATCGGAAACTCCAGCGAGCTTCTCCAATTCGCCCGCGCCCACCAGATTCCTGTCGTTCACGTCAAGCTCGTCTGGCGGAAAATTCCCGGCCTGGGAAGCGAGGGCATGACCGTGCCCTTCTGGAAGATGCTCCACGACATCCAGGACGATAAGAACCGCCAAACCCTGGGCCGCAAGAGCACGGTGAACGGCCACAACATCGAGGGCGAAGTCACCACCGAGATGATCCCGGACCTGGTGGATGAGGGCGACTACGTCATCGACAACAAGAAGCGCCTGGACTGCTTCATGGGCACCGACCTGAAAGGCCTGCTCGATACACTCCGCGTCAAGAACGTCTGCCTGATGGGAATCAACACCAACACCTGCGTCATGAACACGGCCTTCACCGCCTTCAACTACGACTACCGGGTCGTCGTCCTCTCCGATTGCGTCGCCAGCATGTATGGTCCCGATCTCCACGTCCTCGGGCTCCAGAACGTCATGCGCGCCCTCGGTTGGGTCCTCGACAACGAGGAGTTCAAGGAAAAGGTGGCCGAGGGGGCCGAGGCCAAAAAGTAAGGGCGATCTTTCGCCGCTATTCGAATAATCCGTTTTCGGTTAGATGATCGTTTTTCGAGAGACGAGCCTGATTTTTTTCGCGGAGGAAAAGTTCATGGTCAAGATGCGCACTTCGACGGCCATCGCAAAATTTCTTGAAAAAGCGGGGACCGAATATTTCTTCGGCTATGTGGGTCACGGGAACTGGGCCCTTCTCGATGCCCTGGCTTCAGAGACGAAGATCAAGGGCATACGGTCGCGATGCGAGGACCATGCCATGCACATGGCCGATTGCTACTTCCGCATGCGGCGCGGCGGGCCGATCCCCGTCGTGTGCACGACGGGCGGACCGGGCGCGACCAACATCGTGGGCCCTCTCGCCGAGGCCTTTTACGAGGACTCGGCCATGATCGTCCTCGTGGGAGCGGGTCCCACGCAGTGGTTCGACCGGGGCGGGATTCAGGAGAGTTACCGCTACGGGCCGGAGGAGTGGGTGCAGATCGTAAAGCCCATCTCCAAGAAGGCCTTCATGGTGAACCGGCCGGATACGGCGCTCGAGATGTTCGTCCGGGCGTATAAAACCGCCTGCACCGGAAGGCCGGGGCCCGTGGTGGTTCAGGTCCCCTTCGACATCCAGAACACCGAGACCGAAGTGCTCGATATCCCCGATCCGCGCCAATGGGCCCACTTCCATCCCTCGGGCCCGGACATGGAAGGCGTGCGGCGCGCGGCTGATCTTATCACCAAGAGCGAGCGGCCCTTCGCCCTGGTGAGCACGGGACTTTTGAACGCGGGGGGATACGAAGAGCTCCTCGAGTTCGCCGAGAGCTTTCAGGTCCCGGTCGGGACCACCTTCGCGGGCAAGGGCGCCTTTCCGGAGGACCACCCCCTCTATGTCGGCATCCCCGGGCGCTTCGGAGATGAGCATGGGGTCCAGACGGCCCGGAACTGCGACACGCTCGTCTCCATCGGGAACCGCTTCACCGACCTCACCACCGCGGGCTGGACCTTGTACGACATCCCCGAAACGACCAAGCTTATTCAGATAGAACTGGACCCCGAGGAGATCGCCCGGGTATCCCCCGCCGAAGTCGCGATCGTCTCGGACCCGCGCCTCGCCCTGTGGGCGCTCATCGAGGAGTTGAAGGAGCGGCGCTTCAAGGGCTCGGGCGGCGGCTCCTGGATGCGTCAAATCAACGACTGGCGCGAGGAGTGGCGGGCGAAGGTGGCCCATATGCGGGAGGACGACTCTTCGCCTCTCCACTACGCGAGGCTATACCACGAGGCGGGAGAAGCCGTCCGGGAGGTGGACCCCGAGACCTCGATACTCATCGACACGGGCGCCAGCCTCTGCTTCGCACCCTCGTTTTTTAAAGCGTCCTCGCGGAACATCAGCACCAACAACGATCATTTCATCCGCATGGGCTGGAGCGTGCCCGGGCTCATCGGAGCCAAGCTCGCCAACCCCACTCACCCGGCCATCGCCTTCGTGGGCGACGGGTCCTTCATGATGACGGGAACCTCCGTTGCGACCGCGGTCGAGTACGGCATCCCCGCCGTCTGGGTCGTGCTCAACAACCGGTCGGTCCAGTTCGAGCGGCGGATGAAGAATTTTTACGGGAAGGAGGTTTTCTGCGATTACAAGATCGAGGCGACCGGCGAGCTCTGGAACCCCGACTTCGTGAAGATGGCGGAGTCGCTGGGCGTGGAAGGCATGAAGCTCGAGAAGCCGGGAGACATCAGGCCGGTTCTCAAGAAGGCCCTGGAGGCCGGAAGGCCCGTTGTGGTGGACGCTGAAATCGACATCGAGATCGAGCCCTATAACCCCATGCCCTTCGCCTATACCGCCGATTTCTACGACAGGGGGCTCCAGAAGCCGCCGTTTTAGGCCCGGTAAATTAACCCTCGGGCGGCCGATCTCGCGTGGCCGGTGAACTCGGCCCTGCGGACATATATCCTCACCGCGTCCATCTCGGATGAAAGGTTTTGAAGCCGGATTCCCATAGGGAGTGGTACAACTATTGGAGGGAGGTCACTGCCCGGTGGCGGCTCCGAAAAACGCCCGCCAAAATGAAGGAAGGGGCTTCGGTAAATGAGTCGGCCTCAAAGACCGATCAGGGAGCTTCAGGGAAGATGGAAGAGAACACCCCCCGCGGCTTCCGCGCCTGGCTGGCGCCCCGGTTGAGGAGAATCAAACCGGAGGGTTTTTGGGGCTGGACATCGGCCTTCTCGTTATTGGCGCTGTGGTTTTTTACCTGATCGACCTGCTGCTCTGGTACGTGCGCGCCAGCGGCGATTTTTCCTAGAAACTTAATTTCGCGAGCCATCTCTGGCTCTATATCTCGTGCGCCGGCGTGATCGCGGGGCTGGCGGCGCGAAACTCACCCCGGACTCAGAGGTATGTACCCACCGCCTGGCTGGTTCTTTCGCTCGCCATGACCCACGGAAGCCGGATGCTTCCGGGAGGAAGCCTGCCCCCGGCCACGGGGCCGACCCTCCGCGTCTTGACGCTCAACCTGAGCCAGAAGGTCCACCGCCGCCCGGCGGCGATCGCCTACCTCAAGCGAAGGCGAAGCACCGATCTCGTTTTCCTTCAGGAAGTGCGCGGGAATGAAAGGAAGGGGGACCGCCCACGGCTGCTGGCCGCGCTAGGCAGCTGGTATCCGCATTCGATCTGGCATGAGGGTCCGATCCTGGGGGACTTTCAATTCGGTCTCGGGATCATGAGCCGGTACCCCTTGTCGGAGGCGCGCCGGTTGGAGCTCACCTCGGGCTATGTGACGAAAGGGGTGTGCAGCCAGACGTTCGTACTGATCGCCAAGATCAAGGTGCGGGGAAAGACGGCGCGCGTCGCCACCAGCGCGAACAGCGTCATCAGGATCGCGTAGAACAGCACGCTGCGCCACAGGTTCAGCGTCGGGAAGATCAGCATGATGACCGAAAGGATCAGCACGGTGAGGACCAGCGCGAGCATGATCCGAGCGCTGGT
>NYYB01000002.1 GCA_002685755.1 Nitrospinota bacterium | reverse complement strand
TCTATCAGATGAAATCGCGCGAGACCTTCGCCCCCTTGGGACCCTACCTGGTGACCGCCGATGAGATGCCCAATCCGCATCACCTGCAGATTTGGCTCTGGAACAACGGTGCGCTCAAGCAGGACTTCAATACCAACGACATGACGTACAGCATCGAGCGATGCATCGAATGGGTGAGTTCAATCCATCCGCTCGAGCCCGGCGACGTTCTGGCGACCGGAACCAATCACCGCGGACTTCACTCTTTTCAGGATGGCGATCTGATCGAACTGGAGACCGAAGGGCTGGGCCGGCTGAGTTTTCATGTCAGGGATGATCTGAAGCGCACTTGGTCGCGGGATACCCGGCTTGAGCATGCGGAAAAGGGACTCGACGGAAGGTTCACACCACAACTCGCTGGCAAGTATGCTTCATAGATTAAATTTTGAGGTTGTGCATGGCTAATAGCTAATTCGCCATGCACAGACAGAATTATATTTTGAGGAGCACAGGGACCGATTTGAACTATCTTGGGTTCGTCATTGGCAACTTTCGGTTCCTTGCCTTTGGTTTTCTTCTCTCGTTTTTTTCCGGCTTTGGCCAGACCTACGTTATATCGGTCTTTAATCCGGACATCCGGGCCCAGTTTGGCCTCTCCCATGGCGAATTCGGCATGGTCTTCGCAATCGCCACCGTGGGCAGCGCCCTTTGCCTGATCTGGTTCGGGCGCATGATCGACCGGGCCGATCTCCGCAGCTATACCCTGGCGGTGCTGGGGGGGCTCGCTTGCGCGTGCCTGTTCATGGCTGCGGTGCCTACCACCTTCTTTCTCTTGTTTGCCCTGTTTGCGCTCCGTCTCACGGGACAAGGCCTCATGGTTCACACATCGGCCACCACCATGGCGCGCTATTTCGACGAGGCCCGAGGCAAAGCGGTGAGTCTGGTCTCTGTCGGAAGCCCATTGGGTCAAGGGCTTCTGGCGATTGCGGCGCTGGCAATCTCGAGATCGGTGGGCTGGCGGTGGACCTGGGCAGCGTTTGCGGCGCTGGTCCACCGCGAGGGTCGTTCCCCTCGCCCTCTTTTTGCTCCGGGGGCACAAAGAGCGGCACCGAAGATTTGTCGAGAGGGCCGCCGAGCGAATTTCTCCGGAGTTGAGAGCGGCGCCCAGCTGGTCAAGCAGGGAGGTTTTGAAGGATCCTCGCTTCTACCTCATTCTTCCGGTGATGCTCGCCCCCTCCTACATCTCGACAGGCTTTTTCTTCCACATGGCCCACCTCGTCGAATCAAAGGGATGGAGCCTGACGAATTTCACGGAAGCTTATTTCCTTTATGTGGTGGTCATCAGCGGCGTATCGCTGCTCACGGGGTCGCTCGTCGATCGGGTCGGGGCGGTGATGCTCTTGCCCTACTATTTGATACCGCAAGGGGTATCGATGTTGGCCATCGCAAGTTCCGATCATCCGGGGGCCGCCTTAATTTACATGCTGGCGAGCGGCGCGACGGTGGGGCTGCGCGTCACCATCGGCGGGGCCATCTGGGCGGAGATCTATGGCGTCGCCCATCTGGGGGGTATTCGGGCCCTGGCGACTTCGTTCATGGTGTTAGCCACGGCGCTTGCTCCCGTCACGATGGGTTGGTGGATCGATAGGGGCGTAACGATGGAGTCGATTGCGCTGGGTTGTATCGTCTTCGTCGTTTTGTCGTCCCTCCTGGCGTGGTTTGCCTTTCGATTCGGAGACGAGAGAGCGCCTTCCGGGCGATAGCGTCGCCCCGAGATGTGCGCCTCGCAACAAAGAAATTATTGCAGGTTGAATGGGATTTAGGTCGGATTTTAAAAGGGTTGAATTTTTTTTGGGTCCAATTATTTTGGAGCGCCGGACCGGCGCCTGATGGCAGAAGAGGAAAGGTGGTCTCCAGGCCGGCGCTGAAAGGACTTCACTACGATTACCGGACGGCTCCTCCCGTGGCACGATCGGGGATAGCGTTTTTGCGGAGTTCAGCCATGCTTTAAATTGGGTAAGCTAAAAAATGCCGCGCCCGTCGCGCTCGGCGCGATGGAGTTTACCCGGCGCGGTTGCAAGGCCCAGATCGTAAAGCTCGCCCGCCTTCAAATCGGGCAGGCGCTGAACGTCGCTCAGAAACCTCTCGTGCTCCGCGGCGTCCGTGATTTCCCCGGCCAGCGTCTCGAACTTTCGTATATAGTCTTCCCGGCCGAAAGGCCTCGCGCCCAAGGGGTGCGCATTCGCTACGGCCAGTTCGCCCACAATGGTTTCCCCGTTTTTCATGGTGATGACTCCCCTTGCCCCGAAAGCTTTCCGCCCCGGGGCCGGGTGATGATAGCGGCGGTTCCACTCGGGGTCTTCCTCGGTTCGGATTTTGTGCCAGAGGCTGACCGTCTCCGGCCGGGCGGCGCGCTCGGGCGCATAGCTCTCCTCGTGATGCCAGCGGCCATCCTCGAGCGCGACGGCGAAAATATACATGGCGCTATGGTCGAGCGTCTCGCGGGAGGCGGCCGGGTCCATCTTTTGGGGGTCGTTCGAACCGGTTCCGATGACGGTATGGGTGTGGTGGCTGGTGTGGAGGACGGCGCTTTCGACCTCGCCTAAATCGGCAATCCTTGAACGCATGTTAAATGCCAGATCGATAAGGGCCTGTCCCTGGTATTCGGCCGAATGCTCTTTCGTGTACGACTCCAGGATGGCGCGTCTGCCCGCCCCCGGCTCGGGGAGCGAATCTTCGTAGACCGCTTCGGGGCCGCCGAGCATCCAGGCGATGACGCTGTCCTCGCCTTCATAGATGGGCGAGGGGCTTTTCTCGCCCCGCATCGCCCGGTCCACGGCCTCGATGGCGAGCTTGCCGGCATGAGCGGGGGCATTTGCCTTCCAACTCGATATCTCCCCTTTGCGGGACTGGCGCGTCGTGCACGAAACGTGAACGGCCTGCTGGACCGCCTGATAGATGACCTCCGCCCCGAGATCGAGCAGAGCGCCGATACCCGCCGCCATCGCCGGACACAGATGGGCAATGTGATCGATTTTATGTTCGTGAAGGCAGATGCCTTTCATCAACGCGAGGTGAATTTCGTAGGCGGTGGCGATGCCCCTTAAAAGATCTTTTCCGCTTCTTCCACACTGCTGGGCGGCGGCGAGAACGGCCGGAATGGCGTCGCCCGGATGCCCGAAATCGGCGCCCAGGTAGGTGTCGTGAAAATCGAGTTCCCTCACCGCTGTTCCGTTGGCCCATGCCACCCACTCGGCGCCGAATAAATATCCGGAGGGAACGCCAAACAGGGTGGCGCCGCCGGGTCTCGGGTGCGCTAGCGCCTGCGTGCGCGCGTTGGCCACGGGCTCGCGATTAATCGCGGCGAGCGCCACCCCAGCGTTGTCGATAATCCGGTTGACGACCATCGCCTCGACATCGGCCTCGACCGGTGCCGGGTCCGAGGCGACTCCGGCGATCTTCCAGGCGAGTTGGTCCTGTCTGTCTATCGGCTGTCTGGAGGGGACCACCCGGATGCGGTGGTTTTTCATATTCATGCCGGAATTATGCAGCAACGGCCAGTGCATGGCGAATTCCTACGCAATCTGAAATTGATGTTCAGTGTCCGCAAATAACGGCGAGACGACGAAAGACTTGAATTCAGGTAGAATTATTAATTCGCATGCCCACCATTTTCGTATGGAGCCTTCAAATTGCCTGAGAAACCTATGCCTCTTTCGCGTTTCAAGGTGATCGACCTGACTCGCGCGCGCTCGGGACCGACGGCGGTCCGTCAGCTCGCGGACTGGGGGGCGGATGTTGTCCGGATAGAACTGCCCCCTGCCTTGGGTATGGAAATCATGGGCGCGGATCGGCACGGCTACGAAGCCCAGAATCTCCACCGCAACAAGCGCAGCCTCACACTCAATCTGAAAGAAGGAGCGGGCAGGAAGATTTTTTTCGACCTGGCGGGGGGGGCGGACGTTGTCGTAGAGAACTACCGCCCCCAGGTGAAGCACCGGCTTGGCATCGACTACGAGGCAGTGCGGAAAGTGAATCCTCGCATCGTCTACGGCAGCATATCGGGTTTCGGCCAGGAAGGCCCGTATGCCGACCGGCCCGGTCTGGATCAGATCGCGCAGGGGCTCAGCGGTCTCATGTCGGTGACCGGCGAGCCGGGGAAAGGCCCAATGCGAGCGGGTATTCCGATATCGGATCTCTCGGCCGGCATGATGCTCGCCCAGGGAATACTGCTCGCGCTGCTGGAGCGCGAATCCTCCGGCGAGGGACAATGGGTCCATACCTCTTTGCTGGAAGCGCAAATCCAGATGATGGACCTGCAGGTTGCGCGGTATCTCATCAAGGGCGAAGTGCCCAGGCAGGCCGGGAACAATCACCCAACATTCGTCCCGACGGGGGTGTTCGAGACCGCCGATGGATTGATCAATATTCAGTCGGGTCCCAATCACCTGTGGGAGCGCCTCGCCCCGGCTATTGGCGCGCCGGAATTGCTCGACCAGCCCGGCTATGCCGATGCGGGGAGGCGCCTGGAGAACCGGGAGGCCTTGAATGAGGATATTAGCCGGCGCACACGCGAGAAAAAGAGCGATGAATGGATCGCCATTTTAAATGACGCGGGTATTCCCTGCGGGCCGATTTACACCGTTGACCAAACCATTGCCGATCCGCAGGTTCAGGTATTGGGCATGAGCCCCCATGTCGACCATCCAGAGCTCGGCGAGGTGAAAGTGGTCGGGCAGGCCGTCAAATTATCGCGGACTCCTCAGCGCATGAGGAACGCCACCCCGGAGCTCGGTGCGCATACGGAGGAGATTCTGAAGACGCTGGGGTACGGCGACGGGGAAATTCAGGATTTGCGGGATAGCGGGATTGTTTGATGGGGCCGCCTCCTTCTAGTAGGGGGAAACATGAAACTCAACACGGATAAAATGATCGCCGAGACCGGAGACGGGATCGGCTGGATGATTTTCAATAATCCCGAACGCCGGAATGCGCTTTCCCTTGAAATGTGGGAAGCCATCGCCGCCATTCTAGATTCATTTCAGCGGGACGACGCGGTCCGGGTGGTCGTCATGAAAGGTGCGGGAGATAAGGCTTTCGTCTCGGGGGCCGATATCTCGCAGTTCGAGGATCAACGAAAGAACGCCGATCAGGCCGAGCGTTATTCCGCCATGTCGGCCGGGGCAAGGCGGAAACTGTCGAGTCTCGGTAAGCCCCTGATCGCCATGATCAGGGGTTATTGCCTGGGTGGCGGGTTGTCCGTGGCCATGAGTGCGGATATTCGCATCGCTTCGGAGGACGCTCAGCTTGGCATTCCGGCCGCCCGCCTGGGCATTGCCTACGGCTACGAGAGCCTTGAACAGCTTGTGAATCTGGTTGGCCCGTCCTTTGCCAAGGAAATTCTTTTCTCGGCGAGGCGTTTTTCCGCCGAAGAGGCGCTGAGGATCGGTCTCGTAAACCGGGTTGTTCCGGTGGATGAACTCGGAGACGCCGTTTGTGAGATGGCCGCCACGATTGCCTCAAATGCACCCCTTTCGGTGAAGGCGACAAAAATAACCGTCGCCGAAGTTCTCAAGGATCCCCCCACCCGTAATTTGGAAGCCATCGAGCAGATCGTTAAAATTTGCTTTGATAGCCAGGACTATGCCGAAGGACGGCAGGCATTCATTGAAAAGCGAAAGCCGCGCTTCAACGGCCGTTAGGCGGTTCTATCCACAAATCCGGCATAACCCGCCCTCTCCAAATATTCGTTTGTGTCCGTAATCTCTATCAGGATGAGTTATAAGCCAAAATTTCAACAGTCCTTGGTTTCTGGTGGGCCCCAAATACTACGGGGCACGGCAGGAGTATTTTGATAATTTGCCTTTCGAAATGGCCCTGATTAAATACGACATACAATATTCATTATAGGGGAAATTTCGTATAATTCATTTATATTCAGTGCGATATAAACAAACAAGCTCATTCTTATAATAATGCTTGCGGGAAGTGTTGGTGGTATATAGACTGAATATAGGATAAGAAACTCGTATATATTTTTTCCCTTTATTTTAACTCTTGAATCGAAAAGTAGATCGATGTTTCTGCGCAGGGATTTCGATATGTGATAACTCGCGCGGTTTTTAACCTAATACCCAAACCCAGGTGGAACTTTTGTGGAATCTGAAATTCATACTCAAGGAAATGAGTAAACCCCAATTTTTTTATACCTAAAAGGGATAAATGCATCCCAAATGAGTGATTGGCCAGGATTGGAAATGATCGTTCCGAGTTGGACCGGCGGATTGCGGTGTTTCTATAAGGAGGTGAGATAATGTTTTTAACCTTTAACGATGCTCTTTGTGAGATTTTGGTCGAGAATGAATTTCAGGATGGGCTCTCAAAGGGTGATTTCCAATTAAGGGATTCTTTTCGAAAACAGGCCGACGAAATATACACCAAGGTGACGCTCCGCAAACGCGAAACTTCTTTTTTTACCCTCTACCGCCGTTTCTTTTCGAAGCTCGGTTACACCGAACGAGTAAAAGGCATTTTGGAGGAATTTTCCGGTGGTGATGGATTTCCGGAGGAGTGTTATTTCGCCCGCACATTCAGGGAAGATGAGGAGGGCGCCCAGCTCAGCGAAGACGGCGTTCGCCTTGGTTTTCAGATCAGGGCCGAAACTCTCCGCGACCCGGAGCAGTGCGCCTATCTTCTGCGTCACGAATTAACCCATATCCTCGACATTCTAGATCCAGCTTTTGACTACGATACCTCCCGCCCCCTCTCTGAAGTTTCTCCCTCTGAAGAATCTCTTTTCCGCGACCGATACCGCACGCTGTGGGATCTTTCCATCGACGGAAGGCTTGAGCGAAAAGGGTTTCTTCCTCAAGACCTCAAGGATCGGCGGGCCAGTGAATTTAGATCCCTCTTCCTGAACCTGGGCGTCGAGGCTGCGGAGCAGGTCTTTGCCGCCCTTTGGAACGATCGCCGGCCGTCTAGCGGAGAGCTTCGCCAGATGGTCACGGGCGCGGTATCGCTATGCGCCGTTTTGAATATTGCCGCCGAAATTTTCGGTGAAGGCGAGTTCCAGCCCACGTTCGGGCCGGGCTCTTCTTGTCCGCTTTGCCAGTTTCCGACACACGAATGGGCCGAACCGACGGAGGAGCTTTCGCGGGCCGTGAATGAAGAGTATCCCGCCTGGGAGCCTACCCAGGGCATTTGCTCACAATGCGCCAACCGTTATCTGTTCACGGCGGCGTTTTCGACGAATTCACCCGGCATAACACGCAAAATAATCGAATGAACCTCAACATTTTTTGTGGCTCAGGTATGGAGGATATCTGAAATGAAATTATCCAGACGCAAGTTTCTTGCCGCGAGCGGCAGCGGGTTACTCGCATGGAGCGGCAGGGGCCTCGCGCTAGCGGCCTTGCACCCCACCGGTGAAATGGGGAACCCTCTCACGAACTACCCGAACCGCGGATGGGAAAAAGTCTACCGGGACCAGTACAAGGTGGATGGCTCGTTCACCTGGGTCTGTTCGCCCAACTGCACTCACGAATGCCGCCTCAAGGCTTTCACCCGCAACGGCATCGTTCTGCGCACCGAGCAGAACTACGACAAGCACCGCATCACCGACATCTACGGTGTCAAGGCCACCCATCACTGGAACCCCAGGGGATGCCCCAACGGATTCACTTTCCAGCGGCGCATGTACGGACCCTACCGTCTTCGCTACCCGATGGTCCGGCGCGGGTGGAAAAGGTGGGCCGACGACGGTTTCCCGGAGCTCAACGAGGCGAACAAGAAAAAATACAAGTTCGACTCGCGCGGCACCGATATTTTCGTCCGCGTGAAATGGGACGATGCCTTCACTTATGCTTCCAAGGGATTCATTCAGATATCGAAGACCTACAGCGGCGATGCGGGTAAAAAACGTCTTCTCGACCAGGGCTACGATCCGGCGTCGCTGACCCATTGGGACGGGGCCGGCACGCGGACGATGAAATTCCGGGGCGGCATGGGCCTGCTCGGCGTCATCGGCAAGTACGGCATGTACCGGTTCGCCAACACCATGTCACTCCTCGACACCCACACCCGGGGCGTCGGGCCCAAGAAGGCCCGCGGTGGTCGCGCCTGGTCGAATTACACATGGCACGGCGATCAGGCGCCGGGGCATCCTTTCGTTCATGGTCTTCAGGCATCGGATTGCGATTTCAACGATTTGCGCAACTCGAAGCTTCATATCCACATGGGAAAAAATCTCGTCGAGAATAAGCGTCCCGATTCCCATTTCTTTATGGAGTCGATGGAGCGGGGAGCAAAGATCATCGTTGTTGCGCCCGAATACAGCCCGCCGGCGACGAAGGCCGACTATTGGATTCCTATCCGTCCGCAGACTGACACAGCCCTTCTCCTTGGTGTGACGAAAATTCTCATCGATCGGGGATGGTATGACGCGAAATTCGTCAAGGAATTCACAGATTTTCCGCTTCTTGTCCGCACTGACAACCTGCGGCGGCTTAGGCCTCAGGATGTGATTCCCGGCTACAAGAATCAGGACATTTCAGGCGGACCCTCATTTAAAATCCATGGGCTCACCCCGAAATATCGCGATGCCGCGGGCGACTTCATGATCTGGGACAAGGGAAAGAATGCGCCGGCGCCCATCACGCGCGACGATGTGGGTAAGCACATTGGCGCGAAAAATATTGACCCGGCTCTTGAAGGCAAATACACAGTCAAGCTGGTGAGCGGCGTGGAAATCGAGGTGATGCCGGTTTTTGAAATGTATAAGTCCCACCATCTCAAGGACTACGATCTCGACACCGTCTACGAGATTACCCATTCGCCAAAAGATCTTATTGAGCGATTCGCCAAGGACGTGGCGACGATCAAGCCCGCCGCCCTGCATGTGGGCGAAGGAGTCAACCATTGGTTCCACGCGACCATGACCAACCGGGCCCAGTATCTTCCCATGACCCTTACGGGGAACATCGGTAAACTCGGCGCGGGTTGCCATACTTGGGCGGGAAACTACAAGGCAGCCCTGTTCCAGGGTTCGGGTTGGAGCGGCCCCGGCTTCAAGGGCTGGATTGCGGAGGATCCCTTCAATCCCAATCTCGACCCGAAGGCGGACGGAAAAAACATCAAGGTGCGGGGCACCATCAAGGACGAAGAGCCCGCATATTGGAACTACGGCGACAAGCCTCTTGTCGTGGATACCCCGAAATATGGGCGCAAGGTCTTCACCGGCAAAACCCATATGCCCTCCCCAACGAAGTCTCTTTGGTTTACGAACGTGAACATCTTCAACAACGCCAAATGGCTTTATGAAATGGTCAAGAACGTAAACCCGAAAATTGAGATGATCATCTGCTCGGAAATCGAGATGACCTCCACTGCCGAATACTCGGATATTCTCCTTCCGGCGAACACCTGGATGGAATTCGAGCAGCCCGAGATTACGGGGTCGTGCTCGAACCCCTTCCTCCAGATCTGGAAGGGGGGCGTGAAGCCCATCTACGATACCAAGGATGACATTCTCATCATGGCCGAGATGGCCAAGAAGTTGGGAGAGATTCTCAAGGACAAACGCTTCGAGAAATACTGGAAATTCGCCCTGGACAAAAAGGCCGAGGTATACATCCAGCGCCTGCTGGATTCATCGACCCCGACCCGTGGTTATAAATACGACGATATCATGGCGGGTAAATACGGAGAATCCGGCACCGCCTTGATGCTCTTCCGCTCCTATCCGCGCGTTCCTTTCCTAGAGCAGATCGAGGAGTCGGTTCCTTTCTATTCTCCGACCGGAAGGCTCCAGGCCTATAACGACGAGCCCGGGGTCATCGAATACGGGGAGAACCTCATCGTCCAACGCGAGGGCCCGGAGGGAACGCCCTATCTGCCGAACGTCATCATCAGTTCGAGTCCCTTCATCAGGCCCGAGGACTACGGCATCCCGGAAAACCACATGGGCTGGGACGAGCGCCAGGTCCGCAACATCAAGCTTCCCTGGAAGGAGGCCAAGGATACGAAGAACCCGCTATGGGAGGCCGGCTACCGGTTCTTCTGTCTCACCCCGAAGAGCCGGCATTTAACCCACTCATCGTGGCAGGTGACTGACTGGAACTTCATCTGGTCGACCAGCTTCGGCGACCCCTACCGCATGGATCGCCGCCAGCCCGGGGTGGGCGAGAACCAGGTGCAGATGAACCCCGAGGCCGCGAAGGACCTGGGTTTCAATGAAGGCGATTACGTTTACGTGGACGCCAACCCGGCGGATCGGCCCTACATCGGCTGGAAGCCGAGTGATCCATTCTACAAGGTGGCGCGCTTGATGCTGCGGGTGAAATACAACCCCTCCTACCCCTACGACGTGGTGATGATCAAGCACGGCGCTTGGTGCGCCACGGAAAAGAGCGTCAAGGGGCACGAAACGCGAAAGGACGGCCGCGCGGTATCCGCTGACACGGGCTACCAGGCGAGCTACCGCTATGGTTCCCACCAGTCGATCACGCGCGGCTGGCTCATGCCCATGCACCAGCTCGACAGCCTTTTCCATAAAAAGAAGGTTTTCATGGGCTTCATGCTGGGCGGCGAGGCCGACAACCACGCCATCAACACCGTTCCCAAGGAGACCCTGGTCAAACTCACCAAGGCCGAAGACGGCGGCCTGGGAGGACGGGGCGTCTGGGCGCCCGCCACGACCGGTTTTTCGGTCGGCAACGAAAACAAGTTCATGCAGAGCTACCTCCAGGGCACCGTCAAAGTGAAGAGGGGATGAAGAGATGCCAAAGGATGAATTCGATCACGAAGACCCGATGGAGCTTATCTCCATGCCCATGCCCGAGGATGGTGAGATGGAATCCGAGATGGCCCGCTGTCTGGCCGAGGAATTCATGCGGATGGGCGAGTCGGATGAAGAGATTCTAGCGATGTTCCGCAACCCGTTTTATTCGGTTCCCCACGGGGTTTTTCGCACCCAAGGCGAAGACGCCGTGAAAGAAGCTATCGCACAAGCCCGGGCCAACTGGATCCCGGTAAATTTATAGGGAGGAAGGATGATGTCTCAGGTATACAATTGGCAGCTCGGGCGGAAAATGGCGTATCCATTTGAGGAGAAACACCCCGACCACCAGTTTGCTTTCGTATTTAACATCAACCGCTGCATCGGCTGCCAAACCTGCTCGATGGCCTGCAAGTCCACCTGGACTTTCTCTAAGGGCCAAGAGTACATGTGGTGGAACAACGTCGAATCCAAGCCTTACGGGGGCTATCCCCAGAACTGGGACGTAAAAGCCCTTCAAATGCTCGAAAAAGCGAACCCCGGCAAACAGGAATGGGATGCCACAAAGAACGGCGCCCGCCGCCCCTACGGCGCCTACGGCGGAATGACCATGTTCGAGGCGGCCTCCCGGCGGATCGGGCCCGAGGGTCCGCAGCGGGTTCTCGGCTATCTTCCTAGCGATGAAGAATGGCGCTTCCCCAACACCGGCGAGGACGCCGCGAAAGGCCCAAAGGGCGCCCGGGGCACCTATGACAAGCAGGGCGCGAGTTTGCCCGAGCACAATAGCTGGTTTTTCTATCTTCAGCGCATCTGTAACCACTGCACCTATCCGGCCTGCCTCGCGGCCTGCCCGCGCAAGGCCATCTACAAGCGCCCTGAGGACGGCATCGTACTCATCGACCAGGAGCGCTGCCGGGGCTACCGGAAGTGCGTCGAGGCCTGCCCCTACAAAAAACCGATGTTCCGGGCGAACACCCGCACGAGCGAGAAATGCATCGGCTGCTATCCACGCATCGAGGGCAAGGAAGAACTCTCGAACGGAACGCCGTGGGAGACGCGCTGCATGGCGGCATGCGTCGGAAAAATCCGGATGCAGGGGCTGGTCGGTATCGACAAAAAGACGGGAGACTGGTCGAACGATCCACAGAACCCCATCTATTTTCTGGTCAAAAAAGAAAAAGTGGCGCTCCCGCTTTATCCCCAATTCGGAACCGAACCGAACGGCTACTACATCCCCCCGCGCTGGGTGCCGCGCCCATATCTGCACCAGATGTTCGGCCCCGGTGTGGAGGAGGCCATCGAGCGCTACACGGCGCCATCGCGGGAGCTTCTGGCCGTCATGCAGCTCTTCCGTGCCCAGCAGGCCATCATTGCGCGCTTTGAGATCAAGGAAGGCCCCAAGGTCTACGAAACGAAGATCAACGGTAAGCCCTGGGCGCTCTTCAACGACACGGTTATCGGATACGACGCCAAGGGCAACGAGCTTGTGCGTATGACGGTCGAAGAAGGTCTTCAGAAACGGCCGGCCGAGCGGGCCAACAGTATTTAGGGAGGGGCATCGATGAACGCTACAATTTCCACAGAAACGATGCTAGCCCTGGCGAGGAGCCGCGTTTATTCTTACCTCTCAGCCTGTTTCCGCTACCCCGATGCAGAATCGTGGGCCGAGATTGCAGGCAACGAGGCGCGCGATTCATTTGCCTCTGCCAGCACGCAGCTTGTCGAGAAAAAAGAGTACCGCTTCCTTGGCAAATACAAGGAAGGTCTTCCCTTGATCAAAAGCATTAGCCTCGAGGAACTTGAGGACGAATTTCAGGAAGTGTTCGGTCACACGATTTCCAAGCATTGCCCGCCGTATGAGACCGAATATGGAAATATACACCTCTTTCAGCAGTCGGATGTCCTCGCCGACCTGGGCGGCTTCTACAACGCTTTCGGTGTCGCTCCGCGCGAGGGCAAGGAGCGGATCGATCACCTTTCGATTCAGCTCGAATTCCTCTATCTCGTTACCTTCAAGGAAGCCCATGCGCTCAAGGAGGGCAAGGCCGAGGAAGCGGAAATCTGCCGACAGGCTCAAGCCTCGTTTATTGAGGACCATCTTGGCAGATGGGTGTCCATTTTTGCCAAGCGGTTGGCCCGCCAGAGCGGGCGGGGGATTTACGGGGACGCCGCCCAACTGCTCGATAAATTCATCGAGGCCGAAAAAAAGCTTGTGGCGACGGATTCAGAGCCTGTGCCCGACGTCTCGCGGGGGGAACTTCTTCCCGTGGCGTCAGACGAGTGGGACCATTCCGACTGGCAAACCGGCGGCGATGCCGTTTCCGACAACATTTGAGAGGGGCATGACCATGATTTAAAATATATTGTCTCAGCGGCAGCCTTGGCCGTAATGGTTTTTGGGCTCGCCGCTACTGCCGAGGCCGCGAAGTTCAAGATCGACTCTCAACTCGCCTCAAAGGGGAAAGTGATTTATAACCGGGAGTGTGCCGCATGCCACGGAATCTCGGGCAAGGGCGACGGCGAGGCTTCCTATATTCTTTTCCCGCAGCCCCGTGATTTTACCACCCAAGTCTTCAAGTTTCGAAGTACGTTCCAGGGAGACCCCCCGAGGCGCTCGGATATTGTCCACACCCTGAGGCTGGGCCTTCCCGGATCGACCATGCCGAGTTTCATTTCC
>NYYB01000182.1 GCA_002685755.1 Nitrospinota bacterium | reverse complement strand
TCTAAAAAAGACTCCCCTCGGGAAGAATGACGTAGAACGAGTACCAGAAGAAATAGGTCAGGAACACGGGCAAGAGCAGCGCGACGGGCACGATCAGGCGCCATTCCCGAAGTCCCATGAACCACATCAAAATGGCCAGAAAGACCGGCGAGACGATGGCGAAGCCCAGGAGCTCGAGGGCGTAGGTGTAGAGGAAGACGACGGCGAAGACCACCACCACCTGGTACAGCCGCCGCCGTTCCGTCCAGGGGGCATCTTCCGGCTCCTTTTCCCTAATCGCCGACGAGATGAGGAACACCGCTAGAAAGCCGAACAGGAGGACGGTCTGGCGGGGAAGGAAGTCGGGGCGCAGGGCGGATGGGCCGAGGTGATCTTCGGGGATGGAAAGAACGATCTGAGTGGGAATCAGGTAAAAATAGGCGACAACACTGAAAACCAGGAACAAGACGCCTGTGGAAAGATCGGCGAGACGCAAAGATTGTTCCTCCTTATCGAGTGAGGAACGATTTCAGGCTATGTGGCCGAAAGATGAACTCTCCGTTTCTGACTCCCCTCAAGAGACCAGAAACTCTTACCCCCTTCTTGGTCAAAGGCGGGAAGAACAATTTCTTATTTTCGATTAGATGATCAACATATTCCTTCAATCCCTTTCGGGCGTCAAGCTACGTATCTGAAACATTCCCCTGACCTGCCCCCGATAGTTGAACCACTTCCTATAAGAGTCCTGGATCCATGGCTAGAGGGCCTGACTTGTCCCCTGAACCCGCTACTAATTCCTACGTAAGGCCGGAAACCCTTACAGGTGCGCGTTTGCTACCCGATTTTTCAGCTCTTAGTCCCTGACCCGATTCGAGACTTATTTAACATCCGTCCCGCTGGTCGAAAAAGCCGCGTATTCGCCATTTTCTCCTCTGGTTATTGTGAGGGCGGATCTTTCCTTTTCTAGTGGGTAATGATGCACGATATTCGTTTATAAGTGATTCTAGAAGAGGGACTTAGGATTCAGATGGATTTTTGGACAGGACGAACACCAGCATATCAACAAATAATTACTTTTACTTCCGCCAAAACAGGTTTTCACTTGTCTGTCCATGGAGGGTGAAATATGGAGACCAAAGGCCTCGGTGTAGCGGTTGTGGGTTCGGGACGCATCGGAACACTTCGGGCGAGTATAGCGGCGTCCCATCCGGCGGTTCGATTTCTGGCGGTCTCTGATCTCGATCCGGAACGAGCAATCGACCTCGCCGAAAATGTGAAGGCGGATTTATCATCGGATGATAACCTGGAAGTCATTTCCCATCCTGAGGTCAATGTGGTTATCGTTTCCACAAGCGAACATGAGCACTTCCTGCCTATCACACAAGCGCTGGAACTGGGGAAATCCGTCTTGGTTGAGAAACCGATCGCCTTGAGCTTGGAAGAGGCGGACCAGGTTGTCGCCAAGGCCGAGGAGACAGGCACCCTGATTCGAGTCGGATACGCCCAGCGCTTTAAGCGGCGCTACCTTTCGGCGAAAGAACAGATCTTGAAGGGTTTGGTTGGCGACATTCTGGCGGTGTCCGGGCGAATGTGCAATTCGCGAGCGCAGGGAATCGAAATTCTCAAGAGATCTCCTCATGCCACCCCTGTCCTGGACGTGTTGACCTACTGGGTGGATATGGCCTGCTGGTTCATGGAAGGCATTCGGCCCGTCGAGGTTTTAGCCCGTGGAAACGGGGTCATTTTTAAAAATGCCGGTTACGAGGCGGACGATACGACCTGGGCCATCATTACTTTTGAAAACGGGGCGGTGGTGAATCTGGGTGTGTTTTATGCGTTGCCCTCACATTATCCTGGCCTTGGGCAGGGTGTCCAATTTGAGATTTATGGCACTGAGGGCGCTTTGATGATGGATGACGATCATAAAGACGAGCTTTTGATTTCGAACACGGGGATACCACATGCCTATATTCCCGACCTCAATTTCCAAACCGCCTTTTTAAGCAGTTCAACGCCAGGAAATTGGTATCTTGGCGATTATTGGGGTCCTGTTGCTGATGAAACCCGTGTTTGGCTGGACCATTTGTCGAAGGGACGACCTTGTCCCATGGCAACGGTTCAGGAGGCCAGACGAACCCTCGAATTGACACTTGCGATTGAAAAGTCAGCCAAAACCGGAGCCATAGTAAAGTTACCCTAATTGACAGAGAGGAATTTATTCGTAACACACCGTGATTCAGTGCCCCTCCCCGAGCGGGAGTTGTACCTCCCTCCTACGCCTCTGGCCAGATGCGCTTTGCCTTCGAGGGAGAGCCCGGCCCGTGCTCCACGGCGCGTACGACTTTGCCGATGGAGGTGCTGGTGTCCATCGCCTGCGACTCCAGGGTTTGGAAGAAGTGCTCTCGCCCTTTCAGGGAGGTAAACTCGTAGAGGATGCCGTGACGGGCCCAGCCCCCGAGAGAGATAAGCTTGCGCGCGCCGACGCAGCCCTTCATATCCCTCAGGGCGGCGAGGCGATCGTTGACATACCAAAGGGCGAAATCGACATCGTAGGCCGGGTCCTTGGCGCGATAGGCGCCAAACTGGATCATGGGGGCGGGAGTGAGGCCGGGACCGCGCTTGGCAATTTCTGGGCCGTCCACGCGGCCTACCTCGGTGAAGTAAGCGGTGCGCTCCCCCTCGCGGCGGGCGATCATCTCCCGAGAGCGGGGCTCGTAGTTTTGGAGCAAGTCGTCCGGAGCAGGGTCGATGAAGTCATGGGCGCTACCCGCCCCAAATACGAGGATAAACTCCCCTCCCTTGCCGAGACCGGGGTCGTCGATGAAGGCCTTGACCTTACGGGCCGCGCTCGGGGAAGCCCCTTTCTCCAGACGGTAGTGAGCCGCCCACAGGTAGCCGGGGCGATCCAGCGCTGTGGGGATGTGTTCCTTGTGAAGCCAGGTGAGATATTCCTCCTCCCCTTCTTCCGGCAGGTCGTACCAGGTAGCCCAGATGCCGCGGTCCTCCGCCATCGTCTTCCTCCCCCATAATTTGGATGCCTCCGCCTTTTATAGCGAAAAATAATCGACACCAAAGAATTTCGAACTGATTCCGCACCAATCCCCTACAATTCAAATTGCGTTCTTCGCAAGGGGATACAAAAGTATATTTGATGGGGATTGCTCAGCAATGAAAGATGAACTGAACCGCCTCACTCGCATTCTCGTCATCGATGATGCGGGTGTTGGAGTAGAAGCCGTACCCGGAGGAATGATGGGCCCGGGACACAGGGGCCCCCACTACTCGACCTTAATCCAACCGCCTGTAAGCCCCTGAGAACGAGTTTTTTCTTCGATTGGAAAATGTCATAAAATCCAGATCATACCACCTAGTCTCGTTTTGGATCTAAAATGATAGTTCTAGCCGCCGTGCGCCTTGCCATCAACACCAATGCGAATAGCCTTGTGGAACTTACGATGATTTTTGCCCCCGCTAGGAGCAAGTATCTGCCAAACAAGGGTTCCATCCGGAGCTATTTCAACAAACTTGTCAGCTGCCGATCCAAGTGTATTTCCGTTGGGCAATCGATTAGCCTCACGGTTAGTAACTAGCTGACCCCTTCCGTCCGGATGCTCCCAACTCCAGACAACTTCTTGGGTTTCTGTGTTGAATTCTATGAATCGATGTGGTCTCCTTAACGCCACAAGCATGTTTCCATTTGGGAGTAGTTCCGGTTCGTGGTTACGAACACCTTTAATTTTTCCACGGCTTCTAACTCCGTCCGGATGACGCATTTTTCCGGCAAATGTCCAATCGCGGACCACCCGCCCGTCCGGCCCGACTTCGGCAACGGTGTTGAAGTTTCGAATGCTTACGAGTGTGTTGCCATTATTCAAGCGAGAAACTGAGTTGACATGCATCCACCCTTCATGCTCGACTTCATTAAAGGGTTCGCGATCGTAGTCAACAAGGCCTTTCCATGACCAAACAATTTTTCCATTGAGATCTATCTCTCGCACAACATCTTCACCTTTTGCGCTCCACCCGAGATTATAAAGCGTGTTACCGTTGGGCAACCGATCCGCATCATGAGACGCTCCTGGATCCTCGTGTTCCCAAACCACCTTTCCAGCGCGAGTAATTTCATAAATACCTGAGCCCCTTATGGTGAACAGAACATTACCGTTTTTAAGCTTAGCGGCATCCAGAATTGCGCCACTCTCCAAAGGGCGATACTCCCAGATAATATTTCCGTTGAAATCGACCTCAACCACCTTAGGCCGTTCCCGATCTGACATATCCGCGAACAAGGTAGTGCCTTTGAAAACTCGCTTGGGCTCCAAATGGGTCACTTCATAATCTGCTGCAAATCTCGCTTCCTTCCCCTGGCAGGAAGCGAGAAAGAGCGTCAAGGCAACGGGAAGGAGCAGTTTGGTAAGTTTCATGGATCAAAACCTTCTCTTAAACTAGAAAAATTTGTGAAGTTTCACTCTCTTTGTTGGTAGTTTGATGGGCTAAATATTCTAATTTGGCAATTGGGTCCATTTGAATACCTATATTTTAAACACAGAACTGTGTTGTGATTTTCCTCTCTTTTCAATGTCCAATAGTTGTCCGTCCCCAGGCGGCACCTCCGATAGTATGTGCAATGGATATCAGTATAACCGGAATTATGCGGCGACGCACTCATTCTAGCAAATTCCGACCTTATTTTATCTGTCGTCGGTGCTTCCCGCCGAGAAGTCCATAAAGTCCGCAAAAAGATACCTATGTTCCGCAATAATTGGATTCCCTGAAATTTCATTGCTTTTAAAATCTGATATAAATCCCATTCAGACAAGAATTTAAGACTTGAGCATGTATTTGGACAGGATGCGATATATCGTTTTGGCTATCTACATGACGCGCATCATGCCACGATGAGACCCTACAACACTTTAATGCTATGACTCGACTCATCCAGAGTTCATTTGAGGAAATGTCGGTAAGGTTGAGGGCTTCTATGGAACCACCTAAGATTGTCAATCACCAATACAAGGAGAGGAAAATGGACTTCGGTGGGAAAGTGGCCCTCGTTACCGCAGCCGAGGACGGGGTCGGACGGGAGGTGGCTCTCCGCCTCGCCCGGGCAGGGGCGGATGTGGCCGTCCATTCTGATTCCGACCCATCAGGTGCGAGCCAGGTGGCGGCCGAAATCAAGGGGATGGGTCGGCGTGCCCTCCCGGTGCAAGCGGACATCCGCGACAAGGCCGCGGTGGATAGCATGGTCGCCCTTGTCAGGCGGGAACTCGGCGTGATCGCCGTCCTCATCATGTGCGGGAGCAAGTACGTGGCCCGCGACTTTCTCGAGACGACGGTCGAGGAATGGGATCTCATGTGGGACACCCACCTCAAGGGGAGCTTTCTCCTCACCCAGGAGGTGTGCTGGGAGATGAAGGAAAGCGGCGGGGGAAGCATCGTTCTCCTCACCTCCACAGCCTCCCAAAAGGTCACGAACCCTGACTTGGCGGTTTTCGCCTCCGCCAAGGCGGGTCAGACCATGCTCGCCAAGTCTCTCGCCTTCGGCTTGGCCGAGTACAACATCCGCGCCAACGCCGTCCTGGCCGGCCCCCTGCCCGGCGATCCCCTCCCCGCCGGGGGCGAGGGGGAGAGCACCCTCGTCCAGACCATCCCCCAGAAGCGCCTTGGGACGCCGGCGGAAGTCGCCGCCGCCTGCCTCTTCCTCGCATCGGACGAGGCCCCGTTCATCACCGGCGCCGACCTGGTCATCGACGGGGGCCACACGCTTGCGACCACGGGGGCCACGCGCCCTCGCGTGCAGAAGGATTGAATCGCCATGAGCCAACGGATGAAAGGTCGGGTGGCCCTCGTAACGGGCTCCTCCCGCGGGATCGGCCGCGGGGTTGCCATCGCGCTCGCCCAGGAGGGCGCGCGGGTGGCGGTCAACTACGTGAACCGGGAAGACAGCGCCCTCGAAGTGGTGGAGAGGATTCAGTCGCTCGGGAGTGAGGGCATTGCCTGCCAGGCGAACGTCGCCGAGAAAGAGCAAGTCGACGCCATGGTGGTCAAGACGGTGGAGGCATTTGGCCGGATCGATCTGTTGGTCAACAACGCGGGCATCGTCGTCTTCAAGGATTACTTCGACTTCTCCGCGGAGGACTGGGACTACACCTGCAAGACGAACGTCAGAGGGCTCTTCCTGGCCTGCCAGGCCGTCGCGCGGGAGATGCGGAAGACGGGCGGAGGGAACATCGTGGGCGTGGCCTCGATCGCGGGCGAGCGGGTGACGGCGCGGAGCCAGATCGCCTACTGCGCCTCGAAGGCGGGCTACCACGCGCTGATTCGCTACATGGCGGTCGCCCTTGCGCCTTACGGGATCCGCGTGAACGCAGTGCTCCCGGGCGGGGTCCCGACCGACCAGAACGCGCAATTCCTCTCCGATCCAGGGGCCCTCGCGTTCTTCAGCCGCATCGTCCCCCTCGGCCGGCTGGGGATACCAGAGGACGTCGCGGGGGCGGTCAAGTACTTCGCCTCAAAGGAAGCGGGCTGGGTGACGGGTTCCCTCCTCGTCATGGACGGGGGGTACATCCTGCGGTGAGGGCCGCACTCGCGCCCGGGAAGCGTGGCCCAGCTCGGTGAAATAGCGCTCAAGGAATCCGTTCCATCGCTCCGGTTTGTGCCCGAACCACCGCCGAAGGTCATCGC
>NYYB01000087.1 GCA_002685755.1 Nitrospinota bacterium | reverse complement strand
CCGGAATTTGCTCGACCTCTAAACCCGGAAATTTTCGCCATGACCCTCGCCGTCGATGCCGCCATGCCCTTCGCGCTCACCGGGGCGCACCATCTGCTGAGGGAGAGCGTGCGCGGGCTGGCCGAGCGCCACATCGCCCCGCGCGCGGCGGATATAGACGAGACCGAAGAGTACCCCGAGGACATTTTCGCGCTGATGAAAAAGCAGGGCCTCCTCGGCATCTATTTGCCCGAGGAATACGGCGGCGCGGGGATGGGTGTTCTCGGCGCCTGCATCGCCATCGAGGAGATCGCGCGGGTCTGCTCGAACAGCCCGCTGTTTCTTTCCGTCTTCCTGCTCGCCACCCGTCCGGTCGTAATCGCCGGCAGTAGAGAACAAAAGCAAAGACTCCTCTCCGGCGTCGCCTCGGGCGAGTTACGCGGGTCGTTCTCGACCACCGAGCCCCACGCCGGCTCTGACATCGCCGCCATGCGGACGCTGGCCACCCCCGTGGGCGGCGAGTGGATCATCAACGGCCGAAAGAGTTTTTGCACGGGTTCGCCCCACGCCGATTTCATCGTCCTCGCGGCGAAGACCGATCCCGGAGCCGGGGTCCGGGGGATCAGTCTTTTCATTGTCCCCGGGGACTCGCCCGGACTCACCATCGGCCCGCCCGAGCGCAAGATGGGGATGCGCGGGATACCGACCTGCGGGCTTTTTTTCGACGACTGCCGGATTCCGGCCAAAAACATCATCGGCGAGGAGAACCGGGGCTTCCGGACCGCCATGTTCGGATTCAACCAGGCCCGGCCCGGGATCGGCGCGCGCGGGGTGGGCCTCGCCCAGGGCTGCCTCGATTACGCCTCGGCCTACGCCAAGGAGCGCGAGGCCTTCGGGACGCCCATCGCCCGGCACCAGGCGGTCCAGTTCATGATCGCCGACATGTTCATGGACATCGAGGCGGCGCGGCTGCTCGTCTACCGGGCAGCGGCGCTGGTGGACGCGGGCCGCTTCGGCAAGGAGGATGTCCACTACTTCTCGGCGGCGAAGTGTTTCGCCTCGGACGCCGCCATGAAGGCCGCCCTGGACGGGGTTCAGATTCTCGGCGGGGCCGGATACATGAAGGATCACCCGCTCGAGCGGTTCATGCGCGACGCCAAACAGCTCCAGATCATCGAGGGAACCAACCAGATTCAGCGCTCCGTCATCGCCCGCAACCTGCTGGACTCATAACAGATACCGGGACGCCGCCCCCCCCCGCGTTGCCTCCGCTTTCCCCGGCGTGATAGATTCACCTCCTGCCGCCCACCGGCGGTTTTGCTTTCACAGGGCCTTTAATCAAGGAGATATCCGATGCCCAAGGAGCAAATCGTCCCCGAAACGGTCAAGCCCGTCGCGGCCTACTCCACGGGTTTCAAGGTCTCGGGCGGGAACCTGATCATGCTCGCGGGCATGGTCGCGGTGGACGCCGGCGACAACACGGTCGGCGAGGGGGACATCGGCGCACAAACCCAAAAGGTCTTCGATAACATCCGCGAGACCCTCGAGGCCGCCGGCGCGGGGATGAAGAACATCATCCGCCTCACGGTCTACCTGACCGACCGGGGGGATTTTCCGGGACACATGAAAGTGCGGAGCGGACTATTGAGCGAGCCCTACCCCGCGAGCACGCTTTTAATCATCAGTGGTCTCGCCCGGCCCGAATGGCTCGTCGAGATCGACACCGTCGCCTTCATCGAGGATAAATAACGGCCAATGAACGCCCCTGGGAGAAACCTAAGCGACACCCTCGTCATCGTCAAGGGCGGCGGCGACCTCGCTACGGGGATCATCCACCGCCTATGGCGGAGCGGATTTCCCGTGATCGCCACCGAGGCGGAAAACCCGACCATGGTCCGGCGGACGGTCTCCTTCGCCGAATGCCTCTACATCGGCCGCCACGAGGTCGAAGGGATGGCGGCGGCGCGGGCCGGAGGAAAATCGCCGGAGGAAATGCTCGCCTCGGCAAAAGCGTTGCTGGGTGAAGGGGTTCTTCCCGTCGCCGTCGATCCGGGGGCGGAGATCGTCGCGCTCGCCGGGCCGGCCGCGCTGGTGGACGCCATCATGGCCAAGCGCAACCTCGGCACCCGGATCGATCAGGCCGAAGTCGTCGTCGGAATCGGACCCGGCTTCACCGCCGGGGTGGACTCCCACGCCGTCATCGAAACCGCCCGGGGCCACGACATCGGCCGGGTCATCATCGAGGGCGGGGCTGATCCCAACACCGGGATTCCGGGCCCTATCGGGGGATATACGACCGAACGGCTCCTGCGCTCTCCGGCGGCCGGGGTCTTCGAGCCGCGCGCGGCAATCGGCGATCTGGTCGAGGCGGACGAGGTCGTGGCCACGGTCGGCGGCGCCGAACTCCGGGCCGAGATCAAGGGGGTGCTCAGAGGGCTCCTCAGGAAGGGCATCGATGTCCCGGAGGGCTCCAAAGTGGGCGATGTGGACCCGCGCGCCGAGCCCTCGCACTGCCACACGATCTCCGACAAATCGCGCGCCATCGGGGGCGGCGTCCTCGAGGCCATCATGATGTTTCTTTTTGGAGTACAATCCACCGCGGAGCAAACGCATTGAGCATCCAAATCGTCAGCGAATCCACAGAAAACGGCGCCTACCGTATCGGGCGGAGCGCCATCCCAGTCAACCGGGAGAACGATGACAATCTCTTCGTTCCCGGACCCCAGTTCTATCTTCCGGCCGGAGACACGCTGGAGCGGATTTCCTGGGCGGTCAGCGAGAATCTCCCCGTCCTCCTGGTCGGCGAGACCGGGGTGGGCAAGACGCTCGCGGTGCGCCATTTGGCCCACATGACGAACAACGGGTTCCGCCGGGTCAACCTCAACGGCATGACGACGGTGGACGAGTTCGTCGGCAAGCTCATGATCAACCAGCAAGGGACCTACTGGGTGAACGGGATCCTCATCGAGGCGATGGAGGCGGGCGACTGGCTCCTCATCGACGAGATCAACGCCTGCCTCCCCGAGATCGCTTTTTGCCTCCACAGCCTGCTCGACGACGACCGGATGATCGTCCTCTCGGAGTATGACGGCAGAATCGTCCGGCCCCATCCGAATTTCCGCCTCTTCGCCAGCATGAACCCACACGAGAATCGGCGTTACGGAGGGACGAAACCGCTCAACGAGGCTCTCCTCGACCGCTTCCCGGTCACCATGCAGATGGAATACCTCCCCTTCGAGGTCGAGGTCGAGGTGACCATGCATCAGAGCGGGAACACCGACCAGGCGCTCGTCGAGCGGATGGTCCGAGTGGCGAACGACGTGCGCGAGGCGATGAAGAACGAAAAAATATATTCCACGTTCAGCACCCGGCGGCTTACCGACTGGGCGCGCATGGCGGCTCAGTTCGACCCGATGGAGGCCGCCGCCTCGACCATCTTCAGCAAGGTGAACTCGTTCGACGCGAAGGTGATCGAGGACATCTTCGACAACCACTTCTAGGGCGCCCCCCCGATGGAGCGCCGCCGCAACCGGCTCGAGGTCCTGGCCCAAGT
Source organism: Nitrospinota bacterium (assembly GCA_002685755.1). Classification (GTDB taxonomy): domain Bacteria; phylum UBA8248; class UBA8248; order UBA8248; family UBA8248; genus UBA8248. The sequence continues at coordinate 4,079 of NYYB01000087.1, read as the reverse complement.
CGCCTCGCACGACTACGACCTCTCCCTTCGCTACGGCGACATCGCGCACCAGGAAAAATCCACCATCCTCATCGAGGACCCCGAACGAACCCTCGAGCGGCTCGGCGGGGGTCTCGACGACGAGCATGTCGTCCGCTACCAGAAGGGAATGACGCTTATCGAGGTCGCCCACCGGATCGAGGGCTCCCTGCGCTGGGCGAGGCGGGCCGCCCTTGCCAGCCGGGAGCGCCCCGGCCTCTTTCAGATCTGGCACGCCCTCGAGGACGCCCGGTGCGAGAACCGCCTCGCCGCCGATCTGCCCGGGACCCGGAAAAACTTCATCGAATTCATCCGCCCCGCGTTGGGCGAGGCCGAGCGCCTCAGCGCGCGGGGCGAGCTCTCTCTTTTCTTCCATATTCAATGGGGGCTCTACCTGATCGGACAGGGAATCGAGCCGGGAACGCGCTCGCCGGCGCCCGCGAATTTCGACACGACGTGGATGGAACCCGGCGTCCTCGATTTTCTAGATGATTTCAGACGGTTCGCCCTTCGCGCCAGCCAGGCCGAGAGTCCGGCCGAGGCTTTCGAGTGCGCCGAGGATCTCTACGCCGCCATCCGCGAGCGCCTGCCCGAGGAGATGCTCACCCAGGCTCTACAGGATATGCCCATCCCCGACATCCCCGAGGAGGCGCCGCAAAAATCCGAGAGCCGGGAGAACGACGGCGCGGACGATGAGGTGGACGAATTCTTCTCCACCGACCCCGCCGGTGAGGAAGGCGGATTCGACGAGGAGGAACTCGAACTCAGCGAGGAGGAGCTCGCCTCCCTCGGCCACTGGGCGAGCCCCTGGTTCGAGTTGAAGGGAAATAAAAAGGACGTCCATCCCACCGCGAGCCGCGCGGACGAGGGGACGATTTTCATTCCGCCCGAAGGAAAGGCCGAGGAGTACCAGGCGATCGTCGACGGCGCGAGCAGCCAGATCAAGGTCCTCGCCTGGAAACTGATGCAAATCATCCAGGAGCGGCAGTACACCCGCTATAGCGGCTCGTTCCGCTCCGGGAAACTCAACGCCCCGAAGCTTTGGAAACAGCGCCTCGGAAAATATCATCTCTTCCAGAGGAAAGAAGAGCCCGATCGGCTCGACATCTGCTTTACCCTACTCGTGGACGAGAGCGGCAGCATGAATCGCGAGTCGAAGTACCTGGCCGCGCGGGAGGCGACCGTATTCTTCGCCGAAGTGCTCGGCCGGGTGGAAGTTCCCTTCGAGGTCATCGGCTACTCGACGGAGAGCTCGGAGGCGGCGATGGCCGCCTCGCTGGGCCATGTGCCGGCGTTCAAGTTCCGCCATATCCGCCACTCGCCCCTCCAGCACAGAATCTACAAGGCTTTCGACGATCCGTTTCAGAGCGTGAAGAATCGCCTCGTGAACATCTACCCCCGCTTCAACAACTGGGACGAGGAGCACCTTCAGTTCGCCTACCGCCGCCTCATCGCCCGAGAGGAGAGCGAAAAGGTCATCATCATCACCTCGGACGGCCAGCCCAACGGCGACGCCTCTCATTTAGTGGAGACGGTCCACCGCCTCGATAAACTCGGCGTCCGCATTGTCGGCGTCGGCGTGGTCGATCCCTTTGTCGAGCAAATCTATCCCAACTACATCGTCGTCAAGCATCTCGATCAGTTGGCCGAGGAACTCGTTCAGATTCTCCGGCGCGAGCTGCTCGGGACCGGCGAAGAAGCCCGGGCCTGATGAACGAGGAAAAACTATCCGGGGCGATTGGCCTGGCTCCCGGACTGTTGGTCGCGGCCGTGGGGGGCGGGGGAAAGACCAGCCTTCTCCGCGCCCTCGGGGCGGAATGCTTCGCCGCCGGCGCGCGGCCGGTCGTCCTCTCTTCGACAACCCATATTTTCTCGCCCGCCCCTCCGGAGGAAACCCATCTTTGTCTCGGCGAGGCCGGGCGGCTTGCCGCCCGAATATCCGGCCGCCAACCCTGGACGGCGCCGGTCACGCTGGCCCGCCGCCGAGTGGGCGAGACCGTCGTGCCGGGCGCTCCCCATGAGCGCAAGATGAAGCTCAGGGGTTTCGACTCGGAGGAGATCGAACAGTTCCGCCGAAGCGAAGGCGCCCTCCTGGTCGAGGCGGATGGCTCGCGCGGCCTCCCTGTCAAGGCACCGGGTCCCGAGGAGCCGGTCATCCCGCCCGGTACGGACATCGTCCTCGGGGTCGTGGGCCTCGACGCCCTGGGCTCGCCCCTCGATGAGGACCACGTTTTCCGCCCCGGGCGTCTCTCGGAGCTGATCGGGCTTCCCGCTGGCGCGCCCATTGACGCCGCCGCGGTTGCCCGGCTCGCCGCGCACCCCGAGGGGCTGTTCCGGGGGGCCCCCGGCGGCGCCCGGAGGTACATCATCATGAACAAATGCGACAAAATAGACTCGATGGAAAATCTTGAGCGAATCGGTTATATTATTTCTAAAGCCGCGCTAAGCCCGGGCGGCCCGGCGGATGGAATTCTTTTCACGGAATGCCTTCCCTCCGGCCTCAGAGTGGTGAACCGGGCTCCTTAATTATTCAAATCATTGCCGGAGAGTTCGCCCCAGGGCGGCCCTCACGGCGGGAACCAAAGGCGAGAACGAAATTATGAGCAAGGACGTTTTTAAGGAAATGGCCGAGAGAATCGAAAAAGGAGAGCGGGGCGCCATCGCCACCGTCGTCTCCAGGAAGGGGTCCGCCCCCATGAGCGGGGACGCTAAGATGCTCGTCCGCGAGGACGGAAGCACCATGGGGACCATCGGCGGCGGATGCCTTGAGGCCGAAGTCTGGGAAACGGCCATGAATGTCATGAGCGGCGACTCGGGGGAGAAAGTCGCCTTCGATCTGACCGCCGACGAGGCGGGCGACAGCGGCCACATCTGCGGCGGAACGGTCGAAATCTTCATCGAGCCCTTCGAGGCCTACGATCCGGATCTACTCGCCGAAATTATCGGCACCCGGAACCGGGGGCAGAGCGCGGTTTTAGCCACCATGATTCAGGACGGAAGCGGGCAAGCCGCCCCCGCCGCCAAAAAGAAATTAATGGTGAACCGGAACGGAGATACGTTCGGCGAAATTCCCGCCTTCTCGGCCGAGGTTTGGCGCGAGAGCGCACAGATCATGCGCCAGGGCCAGCCGCAGCTGATGCATTTCTTGGGAGAGGACGCCGGCTCCGACAAACCGCGCCGGGACCCCGGGGAGGCGACCGAGATATTCGTCGAGCCAATCACGGCTCAGCCGCTGGTCTACATCTTCGGTGGCGGCCATGTCTCCTATTGCGTGGCCCAAGCCGCCCATATGGCCGGCTTCCGGATCGCCGTCGTGGAGGACAGACCCACCTTCGCGAACAAAGAGCGCTTCCCGATGGCCGAGTCGTTCCATATCGGCGAGCATCCGGCGATTTTTGACGAGATTCCCGTCGATGAATCCAACTACATCTCCATCATCACCCGCGGCCACGCCAACGACGAAGTCGCCCTGGAGTGGGCCCTCAAAACCTCGGCCCGCTACATCGGGATGATTGGTTCAAAGGGAAAGGTCCTGCTCACCTACCGCCACCTTCGAGACAAGGGCTTCGACATGGACGAGATCATCAGCCGCGTCCATGCACCGATTGGCCTCGACATCGGCGCCGATTCACCCGGCGAGATTGGAATTGCAATCGTCGCCGAGTTCGTTCAATTCCGGCGGCAGGGAGAGGAATCCGCGAAAGAAGGGCTCTCGAACAAGCGGATCAACCTCCGGAGAAAATCCTAGCCAACGCCGGATTTTCTCTCGTCGAGGCAGGACCCGCGATGCATCCCCTTTTTAAATTTCTTTCCGCGAGTGACCTGCCCCCCCCAAAACCGGTCCATGCTGGATGAGAGGATTTTCGATATTCTTTCGGTGAGACTGCCCAATCCGGGGGGATTTGCATGAGCAAGAAGCGTCATACACCTGAGCAGATCATATCCAGGCTGAGAGAAGCCGAAGTGCTGCTTTCCCAGTGCCAGAGCGTCCCTGCGGCCTGCAAGAGGATTGAGGTTTCAGAGCAGACGTACTACCGCTGGCGCAAAGAGTGGGGAGGACT
>NYYB01000086.1 GCA_002685755.1 Nitrospinota bacterium | reverse complement strand
CGGGCGGCTCCCCGAGAGCGGCCAGATCGTCGGCCTCCGCCGCAGCCTCTTCCTCGCCGGGTTCGTCGGGCGGCTCCCCGAGGGCGGCCGGATCGTCGGACTCATCCACGGCATCCGCCTCCGCTACAGGCGCGGGAGCGGATGGCTCCTCAGACTCATCGGCGAACAGGGCATCGAGATCGTCCACTTCGCCGCCCGCGTCCGCAGATTCCTCTGCCTGGGCAGCGGGAGCCCCAACATCGGGCGCGGCTTCGCCGCCAGCGGCCTCGTCAAGGATCGAATCGAAATCCTCAAGCTCTGGGGACTCGGCGGCCCCATCATCTCCTCCGGCAGCCTCGGCAAGGATGGCGTCAAAATCCTCAGGCTCAGACGCGGCCTCGGCGCCAACCTCGGGTGCGGCCCCGCCGCCGGCGCCGAGTTGATCCTGAAGATCGGAGATTTTTTCGAGGTAATCGGTATTCTCCGGGTCCTCTTCGGCGAGAGTTCGGTAGACATCCAGTGCTTTTTCGAGATGACCTTGGGAGACATAAAGCTCGGCGAGCGATTCGGTAGGCACGGCATCGCCAGCCTCCTCGATCAGGGCCTCCCCGACCGACACCTCGCCCCTCGCGGGGGCGGAGGGGACGTAAGCCGGAGCGGCTCCGCCTTCCTTGAGAGCGGCTGCGGCGGCATCGCCCGGATCGAACATGCCGATCGCCACGAGAGCGCGGCGCACCCCTCCCTCGTCGCCCGACTTCTTGTGGCAATCCATGAGGAAGCGCTGTGCGGCGAGATTCCAGGGGGATCGCGCAATCGCCTTTTCGAGTTCGCTCGCCGCGTCGCCGATTTGATCTTTCGCCAGGTAAATTTCGCCGAGAAGGACGCGGGGGGCGGTGTAGGCCGCGTGGTGCTGGAGGCCGCTCGTCAGAAGGTCGATGGCCTTATCGGCATCGCCCTTCTCCCAGTTGAGGCCGGCAAGCGGAAAAAACGCCGGGGAGGCCGGATCGTCGGCAAGCTGTGCCTCAAGAGCCTGAATCCTGGAATCGATATCGTCTGGTCGAGATGCCATTAGAGTCTGCCGGACGGGGTGGAATAAACAATAACAACGTAAGGCTAGCAAAGCCCACTTTCCCTGACAAGGCTTGAAGATCAACCCTTTACCCGCCTTGAACCGGAAACGTATACTCCACGGACCCCTTCTCGATATTCCGCCGGGAGATAGAATTCGAAGATGATTCAAATTGGCATCGACGCCGGGGGAACATTCACGGATTTTTGGGTGACGGAGGACTCCACCGGCCTATCTCCCGAATACGAGGGAGCCCCCCATAAAACCCCCTCGATGCCGGAGGACCCCTCCCGGGCGGTCATCCGGGGGCTCGGGGAAATCGCCGCCGCGCGGGGGCTAACCACAGGGGATCTCCTCGAAGACACCCGCCTCATTGTCCACGGTACGACCGTTGCGACCAACGCCGTCCTCACCGAAAGCGGCGCCCGGGCCGGCCTCATCACCACCCAAGGTTTCAGGGATATTCTCGAAATGCGCCGGGGCTGGCGCGAGGATTTTTTCGACAACAAGCGGCCGCTGCCCAAACCCCTCATCCGCCGGGCGCTGCGTCGCACGGTGGCGGGCCGCCTAGATGAGACCGGGGCCGAACTCGAACCCCTCGACGAGGCCAGTGTGCGCGAGGAGGCCCTGAGGCTCAGGGCGGAAGGCGCCGAGTCGATCGCCCTTTGCTTCATGCACGCCTGGGCGAATCCGGAGCACGAAAAGCGGGCGGCCGAGATCGTACGCGAAACGTTCCCCGAGGCGTTTCTGACCGTCTCCTCGGAACTCTTGCCCCAGATTCGCCTCTTTGAGCGAGTGAGCACCTGCGCCTTCAACGCCTATGTCGGTCCCATCATCCAAAAATATCTGGAGAAGCTCGACAGCGCGCTTCGCGGACTCGGCTTCGGGGGCGCCTTCCTCATCATGGGCTCCCACGGCGGGGTCATGACCGCCCCCGTCGCCGCGCGGCGGGCCGCTGCCTCCCTGCTCTCGGGTCCGGCCGCGGCCCCCGTCGCCGCGTGCCGGGTGGCCGCTCCGCACGGAATCGAGGACTACATCGTCACCGACATGGGCGGGACCAGCTTCGATGTCGCTCTCGTCCAGGGCGGCGAGCCCCTCGTATCCCAGGAAAACTGGCTCGGCGGCAAGCGAATCGCCCTTCCCTCGCTGGACATCCACACCCTGGGCGCGGGCGGGGGAAGCGTCGCCTGGGCCGACCGGGGGGGCATCCTCCACATCGGCCCCGAGAGCGCCGGGGCGAGCCCCGGGCCCGCCTGCTATAGCCAGGGCGGCCTGAAGCCCACGGCCACCGACGCCTGCCTGGCTCTGGGCTACCTGGACCCCGAATATTTTCTCGGAGGAAAGGTCCGCCTCGACCCCCAAGCCGCCGGCGAGGCCATTAACCGGGGCGTCGCCGAGCCGATGGGGATGCCGGCCGAGGAGGCGGCGCTGGGAATCTACGAGCTCATCTGCGTCCAGATGGCGGCGGGAATCCGCGAGGTGACCGTCCGCCGGGGGCTCGACCCGCGCGATTTCCTGATGCTGGCGGCGGGAGGGGCGGGACCGCTTCACGTCAATCACATCGCGCGCGAGCTGGGCATCTCCCTCATTATGGCTCCCAGGGACTCGGCCGTTTTTTGCGCGGCCGGCATGCTCGCCTCGGATCTGAAGTACGATCTCGCGGTAAGCTGGCGCGCGAGATTCATGGATCTCGTCCCGGAGGAGCTGGCCGCGCGCTTCCGTGCGCTCCGGGACCAGTGCCGGGCCGTCCTCGCCGAGCAGGGAGTCCCCGGGGAGCGCATGCGGTTCGAGCCGGGGATGGACATCCGCTACATCGGCCAATACCACGAGGTCGGCGTCCCCCTGCCCACCGAGATGATCGATGCACCCGATATCGGCGGCATCCTCGGCCGATTTCACGAGCGCCACGACACCCTCTACGGCTACGCCACTAGCGAGATGCCGGCGGAGTGCATCACGATGCGCATGAGCGCCCGCGGCCGGATGGACCGCCCTGAAACCCTTTCCCCAAAAATAGGCGAGCCACCCGCCGCGCCCCTCCCCCACGGCCGCCGGCCGATTCGCCTGCCCGGCGAGCCGCGCCGCCTCCCCGCCGATGTCTACCGGTCACTCACACCGGGGCAGCGAATCGCCGGGCCCGCCATCGTCGAGCGGCCGAACACGACCGTTCTCGTCCTGGGGGATTATGAACTCGCCTGCGACGCCTCGGGCAACTATATTATCTGGCCCGAAGCCAAGTCCGGGGAGATGCGCGCCCGCTTTCTTTCTGACGCCAGGGACGACCGGGGATGAGCGTGAACGGCATCGACCCCATCCTCGCCTCCGTCCTCCAGCGGCGGCTGCGTTCGATCACCGAGGAAATGGCCCTCACCCTCCTTCACACCACCCGCTCGCCCATCCTCTCGGAGGGCCGGGATTTCGCCACCGGCATCTACCGGGCGAACGGCGACATGCTCGAGCAGACCGAGTACACCGCGCTCCTTGGCTTCGCCCTTCAACCCTCGCTCAAGGCCTGCATCGAATATTTCGGAGACGACATCGGGCCCGGCGACGTGATCTTTCACAACGACGTTTACAACGCCGGAAACCAGATCAACGATCTGGGCGTGTTCAAACCCATTTTCCTCGAGGGCGAGCTCGTCGCGTGGGCCGCTTGCAAGGCCCATCAGGCGGACCTGGGCGGGGGCGCTCCCGGCGGCTACAACCCGGGCGCCACCGAGGTCTGGCACGAGGGCCTTCGGGTGCCGCCCCTTAAGATGTGGGCGGGCGGGAAGCTCCGCCGGGATGTCTGGGACTTTCTCCTCGCCAACACCCGCCTCGACATCGTCGCCGAGGATGCAAAGGCCTGCGCCGGCTCCTGCAACGTGGGCGAGCGGCGCGTACTCGATGTATTGGACCGCTACGGCCGCGATGTATTCGACCGCCATATGGACTACGTCATCAACGGCGCCGAGCGGATCATGCGGGGCGAGATCGCCGCCATGCCCGACGGTGTGTACCGGGGCGAGTCGTTCCTCGCCAACGACGGTCATCAGGAGGGCGTCCGCCACAAAGTAGTCTGCACGGTCACCATCGTGGGCGATTCGATCAAATTCGACTACACGGGCTCGGCGGGCCCGACGCCCGGCTACGCGAACGCGCCGCTTCACGCCGCGACAAGCGGCCTGATGATCGCCGTCCTGATGAACGTCGATCCGCAGATTCCGCACAACGCGGGAATTCTCCGGCCCCTCGAAATGATCTTCCCCGAGAACTCGATGCTGAACGCCAAGTTCCCCCATGCCACCAGCTACGGCAACCACCTCACCCACCAGATATGGGAGGCCGCCGTGAAGGCGCTCGCCCAGGCGGTGCCCCACAGCGTCACCGCCGGATGGAACAAGTGCTACTGGGGGATGTCGAGCGGTCTCGACGGGCGGAGCGGCCGCCGCTACGTCGATTTTTTCCTGTTCGCGATGAAGGGGGGATCGGGAGCAACCGAAGGCCTCGACGGCTTCGCCCATCTGGGCACGGTGATGACGGGCGGGGCGATGACCGCGCAGGACCCCGAAATGCACGAGGTCCAGACCCCCCACCGCCTTCATCACTTCGAATTCGAGATCGACTCGGCCGGCCCCGGACGCTGGCGCGGCGGGCTCGGCATTCGATCAAAGTGGACGATCCTGGGCCAGGACGCCAAGGTCATCATGTTCGGCCAGCAGACCGAGCCCGGGGAGGAGCCCTTCGGCCTCTTCGGCGGTAAGCCCGCCGGTCTCAACACCGCCCACCTCACCCATCCCGACGGGCGCCAACGCTGGCCCAAGGGCCACGAAATCATTCCGGACGCGGACGGCGCGGTTATCGAGATGACCGCTTCGGGCGGCGGCGGGTACGGGGACCCGAGACTGCGGCCCGCCGACCTGATCCAGGAAGAAGTGCGCGACGAAATTATTTCAATCGAATCGGCACGGCGCGACTACGGGGTGGCGCTCGATCCCCTGACGCTCGAAATCGATGAAGAGGAAACCGCGCGCCGTCGGAAAAGGCCTTAAATCCGGAATTCCCTGATGGGTTCATGATTTTCGCAACATTCATTCCTGCTTCGATTTATCATTCAATCAGTTAATCCTTCTTCTCATCCGCTGATGGAGAACACCCGGTGGGTAAAACCGCGAAAGACCCTCTGAGAGTCCATTTCGGCCGTACCCGGGCCGGTGAACCATTTGGTCCGCTCAGCTGTTGGGAAAAGAATGATGGCTTGGAATAGTCATTTGAGACTACAATATCTTTATTCAAAAGACCTTGTGGAAAATATCGGCTCAAACGATTGAACGGGTAATTTCCGGTGAAGAAATCCAAGGCAAGCCAAACAATAATTACCTTGAAAGAATGGGAGCGACGCAAGGAGTTTGTCGGTTTCACCGACGAAGATGTGCAACTGCTTATGGAGTATAACCAAATCGCGGAAGTCCACGCGAACGAGGTTGTGGAAAAGTTGTATCAGCACTTCCTGCGATTTGAGGAAACAAAAGCCTTCTTCCGGGACGACATGACGCTCCTCCGTGTTACGGACCTTCAGAAAGAGTACTTCCTCGGGCTAACGAAAGGCGACTATGGCGAAGAATATTTGGCGAACCGCCTGCGCATTGGAATCCTCCATCAGCAACTTGGCTTGTCGCCCTGCTGGTATATGGGGTCGTATTCGATTTATTTGGAGTTGGTCATTTCCTTCGTACTGGCAGCTTATGGATCTGGCCTTGAGAAAGCGCGGCGAACTCTGGTGGCTTTAGTCAAGATCATCCAGTTGGACCAAGAATTGGCAATGACGGCTTATTTATTGTCCCCACTCCCGTAATATTCCTGTTCAAATGGTTTATCAGGCATAAACCAATTCAAGGAATCAAATGGGAAATGTCGGATAGTTTTATCGGCGTGGGCCGAATCAGGATGAAACCAGCGGGCCGCCGTACAGGCGGTGCTCGACCATGATTCAAAGATCCATGACGACCTTGAGGCCCGCCCGCTCGGCGCGGGCCGCGGCTTCCTCGTCGATGACGCCTTTTTGGAGCCAGATCGCCCGCGCCCCGGCGGCGATGGCTTCGTCCACTACCCCGCTCACGAAACGACTCCGCCGGAAAACGTTCACCATCTCGGGGGGCTCGGGCAGCGCGGAGAGCCGGGGATAGCACCGCTCGCCGAGGAGTTCATCGTGACCGGGATTGACGGGAACAATCTCGTAGCCCGCCTGTTGCATGTAGACGCTCACGTAATGGCTGGGCCGGTGTTCCTTGGGCGAGAGACCCACCACGGCGATGCGCCGGAACTCCCGGAGCACCTGCCGGACGGCCCCTGAATCCTGAAAATCGGCGCCGCTCATTCGCTTATTTCCGCCTCCGGGGCCCGGTGGTCGCTTACTTCCCACTCCCTCAAATGGTCCTGGAGCGATTCGGGGCTGTCGGCCGCGCCTAAAAACGCGGCCACGGCCTCCTCGTCGGTATCGTAGAGCGGATAGCACGACGCCGGGGCCGCCCCGCCGGGCAGGTGGACCACCGCGTCCACCATGAACCCCGGTATATTCGTCCGCTCGGGTTTGTCCTCGAAAAACTTCGTCTCGACGATGCGCTCGGCGGTGAGGATGACGCCCTCGGAGGCCCGGGAGAGGAGCACATCCTCGAACGGGCCGCCGTCGATCCGCGCATTGCCGGCCGCGTCGGCGTGCTGAACGTGGACCACCGCCCAGTCGGGCCGGATTTTGGGGATCATGTAAACGCTCTTCCCCGTGTAGGGGTCCTCGGCCTGGAGGAACCCCGAGCTCGCCGGGGTGTCCGAGCCGTCGAACCCCGAGACCGGCTGGCTCGGAAGCCCATAGGCCGAGGCGCGCAGGCCCGCGATCACGCTGTAGCAGGCGTGCTCCACCACCCGGATTTCCCCGCTCTCGACCCCGCGCCGGTAGGAGGGCGCCATGCCGAAGAGGTTTTCGTAGCCGATGTAGCCCGCCCGCACCTCGGCCACCGCCCCCGCCGCGCAGAGGAGATCGATCTCGTAGGCCCCCGCCGTTTTAATCATGATGAGATTCCGGCGGCCCTGACGCGCAAGTTCGCGGGCGAAGGCCGACGGGGTGCGCGAGAGCGAATTGCCGCCCAGCGCGATCATCTGACCGTCCCGGACGAGGCCGCCGGCCTCTGAGAGAGATATCAGCTTGCTCACATTTCCTCCTGTCGCGCCGGCCGGGCTAACAGCCCAGGCTGGGCTTGCAACCCCGCCCAGTTAGCGCTCCACCCGGCGAAGCGCGGCGAACTCCGAGTAACGCACCCCCTCGGGATCGATCTCGGCGAGGGCGGAGAGTTCATCCCCCGTAGGCGGGATTGTCACGGGTATTTCAGCACCCAAATCGAGCGGAAAACCCGTCCGCCCGGCCACCTCTTCCACCGAAACGCCCGGATGAACGCTCCCCAGCTCAAGACCCTCATCGCGCATCTCCATCACGGCCAGCGGAGTGACCACCCGCGCCAGGTTGCCCGACTGGGTGACGAAATCCACCTTCTCGACAAAAGTGCGCCGGTCGTGCACCACCCGCCATATCACGATCCGCCGAGCCTGCTCCATGATGACCGACCCGCCCCCGCCTCCGGGCAGGCGAACCTTTGGGGCGGACGGCTCGCCGATGTAGCTCATGTTCACGCGGCCCGCCTTGTCGATCTGTGCGCCGCCCAGGTACATGAGATCGACCCCGCCCCGCGCGAAAAGATCGTAGGCGTCGGCGTTCGAGAAGATCGCCGCCGCCCCCTGGCACAGCGCCGGATCGTTCGTGCTGAAGGGCAGCCGCTCGGGCCTCGGGTCCACAGAGCCGGCCACCTCGATGAGAACGCTCCCCGGCGCATGCAGCTTTTTTGCGAGAAAAATCGCCACCATCGGAAGCGGGGAGTTCACGCCGTGGAAGACGCGCTCGCCCTCGCGCAGCTCCCGGGCCAGGCAGACGGCCATTTGATCCGCCGCATCGCGCGCGGCCTGAATTTCGCTTTCCGTTTTCAAGGTCATTTGATCATACCTGTAGATACGTCTCGGCTTCGGCGAGATATTCGGCGAGACCGTCCGCCGTTCGGGAAACCTCCATGTAGCGGCGCATCCTCGCCTCGTCCACTCCGTAGGCCGGCGAGCAGCTGCAGGGCGCGGCCCCCCCCGGCGCATGAGCGACGGCGGCCACCAGGAAGCCGGGAATGGCCGTCATCTCGGGCTCCTCTCTAAAGCGCTCGGCGGGCGCCAATTTCTCGGCG